>CAYJIW010000077.1:0-7912 GCA_964370335.1 uncultured Deferribacteraceae bacterium | reverse complement strand
CCCGCTCTGCCGACTGAGCTACCAGGGAATTTATCCGCCAATTTCTCGGCGTTCAAAGAGTAAAACATATCTTATTAAATTCGTCAAGTACTTTTTTTAATTTTCTACATCAAATACTTCAACACCCTCTGGCAAAGACTTTACAAACACCGCACCATCAATATTTTCATTAGTTTTTACGTTACTAAAATTTATTCGTGTTTTGTTGCCAGCGGTGTCTTCGCTCTCTATCAAAACTATCTTACCAGCGACTACTTCTATTATCATATACCTTAGCCCTATATCACGCTTCGGCATTAGGTGTAGTGTCGAGTTGCCTTCTTGTTCTACATCAAATACATCTGACAATGTTGAAAAATCCATCAAAACTTGCAATATTACGCTATCACTATCTTCCGTGTTTGGATACCTCATCAACTGGTTATTCACTTCGTCAAACTGCTCTACATACTCATTAGTGAATAAATACCACGTTATATAAGGCTCTGTATAGTCCCATAAAGCACGTTTTTTCATATCAATATAGACTTTACCGCTATAAACATCTTCGCCAAAATCTTTAACTATATTCGTTTGCACAAAATCTGCACTATACGTTTTGACATTTGCAACATCTGCCATTATATCAACCGTAGTATTATCCGTTGTGTTATCGTTAGCGTAGCTATGAACAGCTAATGACATAGCGATAACAAAAAGTAATAATTTCTTCATCATTCACCACCGATATATTTATGCTTGTGTGCCATGGCAATTTTTATATTTTTTACCGCTACCGCATGGACAAGGGTCGTTTCTACCAACTTTTGGTGCGTTACGTTTAACTGTTTGCGCTTTTTTATCGTTACGCATTGTATGCCCTTCGTTCAGTTGTTTATTCTTATTGCTTAGTTTACGTAATTTATCTGCATTTTCTGCAGCAATTTCTTCTGCTGAACGCTCTTTAATTTGTGCTTGCATAATAATTTGCAGCACTTCTTTTGCAATATTTTCTAGCAATCTAACGAATATAGCATATGCTTCTTTTTTAAACTCTGTAAGTGGGTCTTTTTGTCCGTAGCCA
This sequence comes from uncultured Deferribacteraceae bacterium, assembly GCA_964370335.1. GTDB lineage: Bacteria > Chrysiogenota > Deferribacteres > Deferribacterales > Mucispirillaceae > CAYJDR01. The sequence continues at coordinate 6,849 of CAYJIW010000077.1, read as the reverse complement.
CGTAATCCAACGCTATCACGTAGGTGATCCATCTGTAATAAGTGATGTTTCCATCTAGTATCTAAAATACTTATCAAGATATATTTTAAGAAATCTGTAAAATGGTGTGCAAATACCGTTTTACGTTCTTCTATTAAGTTATCATAAACTTTCATCAAGTCGTCATATGCTAGCGTTCCATCTTTCGTGCTATATTCTTGCAAGCTAATTTCTCTGCCAAATATACGTTTAAAAGCTTCTTCGCCTTCTGTTCTGTCTGACTGTTGGTCTTCGACAAAATCTTCAACAAGCGCTTTTATTGTATCATTAGCATATTGCCTTAATATACCTTCTAGGTCATCGCCATTAAGTATATCACGTCTTAAATCATATATGACTTTACGTTGAGAGTTAGCCACGTTATCATATTCTAGCAAGTGTTTACGCACTTCAAAGTTCATTGACTCAACTTTCTTTTGTGCGTTTTCGATAGCGCCTGATACAAGCCTTGACTCAATAGGTTCGCCCTCTTTCATGCCTAGCCTATCCATTGCAGCCATCATTTTATCAGTACCGAATATGCGCATTAGATCATCTTGCATGCTGAGGTAAAATCTACTTTCACCATTATCGCCTTGACGACCTGAACGCCCACGCAACTGGTTATCTATACGCCTTGATTCGTGTCTTTCTGTACCTAGTATGAATAACCCGCCAAGCTCTGGCACGCCTTCGCCCAGTTTAATATCTGTACCACGACCTGCCATGTTTGTAGCGATAGTAATAGCACCTTTAACGCCTGCGTTAGCAACAATTTCTGCTTCACGTTCGTGATTTTTAGCGTTTAATACTTCGTGCTTAATTTTATTCTTCGTAAGGAACTTTGATATAAGTTCAGATTTTTCGATAGATACAGTACCTACAAGCACTGGTTGCCCTTTAGTGTGTAGTCTAACTATTTCTTCAAGTATAGCGTCGTATTTTTCTTGTATAGTTTTATAAACGTAATCTGGGTTATCAATCCTAACCATTTTTTGATGTGTTGGTATCGGTACAACTTCTAATCCATAAATTTGTTTAAACTCGTTTGCTTCTGTTAGCGCTGTACCAGTCATACCTGATAACTTTTTATACATTCTAAAGTAGTTTTGGAACGTAATAGATGCGTATGTTTGGTTCTCGTTTTGTATTTGTACACGTTCCTTCGCTTCTATAGCTTGGTGTAGACCATCAGAATAGCGTCTACCTTCCATCAAACGTCCAGTAAATTCATCAACGATAACTATTTGTCCATTCTGCACAACGTAATCGACATCGGCTTTAAATACTGCATGTGCTTTAAGCGAGTTATTTATGAAGTGTAGCATATCGACATTTGATAAGTCGAAAATGTTTGTAACGCCAAGTTTTTCTTCAACAAAATCTATACCAGCATCAGTAAGTGTGGCAGAACGACGTTTTTCATCAGTCGTGTAGTGTAAATCTTTTTCAAGTAATATTACTATGCTATTTACTATCTGATACTTGTCTGTAGTTTCATCAGTAGGGCCAGAAATAATTAACGGTGTACGTGCCTCATCTATCAAGATAGAGTCGACCTCATCGACGATAGCAAAGTTAAGCTCACGTTGTGAATATTCTTCGCTTTCATACTTCATGTTGTCACGTAGGTAATCAAACCCAAACTCGTTGTTAGTACCGTATAAAATATCGCAATCGTATGCTTGCTTACGTGATACTTCTACAAGTTTTGTTGTGTTGTTTTCTTTATTATCCCACACTACAGATAGTGATTTATCGTGTTGTATAATTCCGACAGATAGCCCAAGTGAAAGATATATCGGGCTCATCCATTGTGCATCACGGCGAGCAAGGTAGTCGTTAACTGTAACGAGGTGTGCACCATTGCCAGATAATGCGTTTAAATACATAGGCAACGTAGCAACTAATGTTTTACCTTCACCAGTTTTCATTTCTGATATTTTACCAGAGTGCAACACATAGCCACCAAGTAGTTGCACGTCATAATGACGCATGTTCATAGTACGTTTAGAAACTTCACGCACGGTTGCAAATGCTTCTGGTAATACGTCATTAAGGCTTGCACCTTCAGCTAATTTCTTTTTGAATAGAACTGTTTTATTTGCAAGTTCGTCTAAGGTCAATTTTTCAATTTCTTGCTCTAAAGCGTTTATCTCGTTGATAAGTGGTTTTAGTTTTTTCATAATCTTATCGCCAGTAGGGGCAAAAAGACGCTCAATCATATCTTTAAACATTAATTCTCCTAAAATGTTACTATCATCTTTATAACTAAACAACTACAATACCACATTCACATGCCTATAATCAAGCAAAAAGTGTACAAATAATATGCTCAATTTAGGTTATATAATTCAACATTGATAATGCTATTGCGTTGTTGCTATGACTATGTTACATTATGCTTAAAATAATAACATTTACATGAGGTAGCTATGCAAAATGTATTTACTGGCAGAAATTCTATAAACAATCTAAAAGCTATTCTTGAAAAATATGATGCTAAAAGCGTACTATTGTTCAGAGGTAATAGTTCGACTAACAAATTAATTTACGATTTTTTCCAAAATATGAATTTAGATGAGTGTTTTGGCATTAATCCTAACCCTACTTATGATGACATTATGGAACAAGTAGAAAAACTATCTGGAAAAAAACACGATATTATTGTTGCGTTTGGTGGCGGTAGTGTTCTTGATTTTGCAAAAGCATATAAACATTACGCATCGCTTGATATACCTGTCGTTGCTATCCCTACTACTGCTGGCACAGGTAGCGAAGTTACTAAATTTTCTGTAATTATTAAAGACGGTGTCAAAGGCTCGATAGATGATGCTTCACTTATTCCGCAATACGCTTTAGTTGATAGCCAGTTCCTTGCGAACTCACCAAAATACCTTAAAGCGTGTACAGCTATTGATGCATATTGCCAATCTATCGAAAGTTATTGGGCAGTTAACTCAAACGACGAAAGTAAAAAATACGCAAAAGACTCTATACTATTAATTAGAGATAGCATAGCTAAGTTTGTGCTTAGTGAAGATAGTGAAGCAGCAGACAAAATGTCTATCGGTTCATACTTATCAGGTGTAGCTATCAACATTAGCAAAACTACTGCTGCACACGCATTGTCGTACTCTATCACTACTGGCTACGATACTCCACACGGACATGCTGTAGCGTTATCAATGGCAGATTTATTTGATAGCAACTATAACGTGAACGAAAGCACTATACAAGATAGCCGTGGCGTTGATTACGTTAAAAAAACAATGAATGAATTATTAGAGCTGATACAAACTGATAATTTTGCTACATATTGGCATGATTTGCTTGATGAACTTGGGCTTGAGTGGCGCTTTTCTAAGCTAGGCATATCAGATAAGGCTCAACTTGCACAAGACGTAAACGAAGGTAGGCTTGCCAACAATCCTGTTAATATTATTGGCGATTTAAAAAACTACTGGGCAGAGTAGCAAAAATATTGTTTTATTAAACAATTTCACTTTATTTTTTTTAAATGATAATATAGACTACGCTATAAATAGGTGAGAAATGAGAAAAACTTCAATAGAACGCAACACAAACGAAACAAAAATATCACTAGAACTATGCCTTGACGGTGGCGAATGTAATATATCTACCGGTGTCGGTTTTCTTGACCACATGCTAGATTTATTTGCGAAGCATGGTAATTTTGGGCTAAAAATAAAAGCAGATGGCGATTGCCACATAGATTACCACCACACAGTTGAAGATATAGGTATTGTACTCGGTAAAGCTTTTAGAGAGGCTGTTGGCGATAAAGTTGGCATAAATCGTTACGGTTTTTTCCTATTACCTATGGATGAAACACTTGCTGAAACAGCTATCGACTTTTCTGGTAGAACTTTCCTTGTTTTCAATGCTAATTTCCCTACAGAAAAAATAGGCGACTTTGATTGCGAATTAGTTGACGAGTTTTTCCGTGCGTTTACAAATAACGCACAAATTAATTTGCACATAAACGTAAAATATGGCAACAACTCTCACCATATTGCAGAAGCAATATATAAATCTGTTGCTAGAAGCTTAAAAATGTCGCTTGAAATAACGTCTGATAAGCTCATGTCTACTAAAGGGGTGCTTGAATAATGGTTGCAATTATTGACTATGGTGCTAGCAACCTTAGAAGCGTACAAAAAGCTTTTGAATACCTCAATAAAGATGTTATCGTTACAAGTGATGAACAAGTTATATTATCTGCCGATAGGCTTGTGCTACCCGGCAATGGTGCTTTTGGCGACTGTATGGACGCACTAAAATCACAAGATTTATACTCGGCAATAAATAAATTTATTGAAACTGAGCGCCCATTTCTTGGGATTTGTGTTGGTATGCAACTATTATTTGAAAAAAGCCTTGAATTTGGAATACACGAAGGCTTTGGATTTATTGATGGTGTAGTTAGGCGTTTCCCTGATAACATTATCGAACAAGGCATGAAAATACCGCACATTGGCTGGAATACTGTAACTATCGAACAACAACATAAACTGTTTGATAATGTCGAAGATAATTCATACTTTTATTTTGTACACTCATACTATGCTGATAACAATAATGGTAGCGAAATTGTTGGCACGTGCGATTATGGTGAAACATTTGCAGCTGTTGCTGTTAAAGATAATATTATGGGTACACAGTTCCACCCAGAAAAAAGCCAAAAAGCTGGCTTACAAATGCTAGAAAACTTTTGTAAAATATAAACTTGAGGAGCTAAAAATGCTAGTTATTCCTGCTATTGATTTACTAGATGGCAAAGTTGTTAGGCTATCACAAGGTATTATGGAAGATGCCACAGATTATGGACACGACCCGCGTGATATAGCGCTTGCGTTCGCAGCAGTCGGGGCTAAAAGGATACATATAGTCGATCTAAACGGTGCTAGAAATAATAGCGATATTAACCACGATATAATTAAATCTATCGTAGCACAATCTAAAGATAACCTTGAAATTGAACTTGGTGGCGGAATACGTGACATGAAGCGCCTTGATGACGTTTTCAACATGGGCGTTACATACGCTATTATTGGCACAGCTGCTGTTAAAGATGTTGAATTCACTAGACAAGCGATAGAAAAATATCCTAATAAAATTATACTAGGTATTGATGCAAAAGATGGCATGGTTGCCACAGAAGGTTGGTATGAAGCATCTGAACATACTGTTATGGATGTTATCAATATGTATAAAGACCTACAAGTTGAAAGCGTTATCTATACGGATATAGCACGTGATGGTATGCTACAAGGTGTTAATATCGAAAGTACTATTAAATTGGCAGATAGTTCACCATTTCCAATAGTTGCTTCTGGCGGTGTTGCATCTATTGACGATATTAAGCAATTACTCGAAAAAAATCATAAAAATCTACATGGTACTATTGTTGGTAAAGCTTTCTATGAAGGCAAAATGGACTTAAACCTTGCATTTGGGTTAGTATGAAAAAAATACCCTTTATCACAGATATATTAGCAACTGGGTTATACTTAGGCAAAATACCTATCATGCCCGGCACATTTGGCAGCTTGCTTGCAATTCCGCTTGGCTATTTAGCAACATTTTTATCTATGCCATTAAAGATAGCTATGTTTGTTGCAATGTTTATCGTGGGTATATTTGTATCAAAACAGTTCGCAGAACTTAGCGGTAACGAAGATCCATCATGTGTTGTTATTGATGAATATGTCGCATTATTTTTGCTGTATATAATATTTCCGTTTAAACCGTTTTATATTATTCTAGGCTTTATTGCATTTAGGGTGTTTGATATAGTAAAGATATTCCCTATCAAAAACTTAGAAAATTTACCACATGGTGTAGGCATCATGATGGACGATATAATGGCAGTTATCTATGCTGGGATAACTTGCTACATAATAAAAACTATAATTGAGTTAATATAATTATGAATAACTGTGCAATATTAAGTATCGGCTCTGAACTACTAGAAGGTAGCATTGTTGATACAAACTCTGTTTTTCTTGCGTCAAAACTATCATCGCTTGGTATCAAACCTCACAAAATCGAGAAACTGCCTGATGACAAACAAACTATACTAAAAGCATTCAAAACGGCTACTGAGTTATATCCACTTGTATTTACAACTGGTGGACTTGGGCCTACTTTTGATGATATTACTGCGGAATGTTCTGCTGAATTTGCGTCCACATCGCTTGAGTTTAGCGAAACTGCATACTCGCATATGGTTGAAGTGCTTAACAAAGTTGGCATAAAAATTCGTGATAGCCACAAACGTCAAGCGATGTTACCTAAAGATGCCATATTATTTAAAAACTATAGTGGTACTGCTTATGGATTTGGCGTAAAAGTCAACAACTCTATCATTATTTCGATGCCGGGTGTACCTAGCGAAATGATGGGTATGTTTGAAAAAGCTATCACTCCGTTTTTAGTTGAAAATAACTATTCTGCTGATAACTATAACAAAATTATTACGTTTGCAAACTTGCCAGAATCTGATATTGATAGAGAAATTTTAGATATTGGAATACCGAAAGATGTAGAATGTATCATAAATGCTGGTAAGGGTATAGTCAAAGTTAAACTACGTGCAAGCGAAAGTAAAAATGTTGATGAATTTGCAAATAAATTAGTCACTAAATTTAAAAGAAACTTTATCGGATTTGACGAGTCTACTATAGTATCTGTGCTTGTTGAAAAGCTAAAAGCTAGTGGAAAAACATTGGCTGTTGCTGAAAGTTGTACAGGTGGACTAATCTCTAAAACCGTTACTGATGAAGCTGGTATTTCTAGCGTGTTTTT
>CAYJIW010000076.1:7686-8057 GCA_964370335.1 uncultured Deferribacteraceae bacterium | reverse complement strand
TGTTTACATTTTTATAGAGTCGAACAATCTCTTTTTGTTGCTTCGGTACAAGTTGAAGTTTCTTAACTGTGGCATCAAAATCTTTGTAATCTAGCGCCCTAAACATAATAGCAAATCTAGCTTTCCATGCATCAATAGGTGTACCAAATTGGATATGATACCAGTTGATAAGTTCTTCTAGGTCCTCATGTTTTTGTATAATATCATCAAGCTTCAACTCATTATTGTAAAACCTAACTAAGTTAAACTTTTTCATCATGTTTAATGCTTCAATATAGTCTTTTTCTTCCAATATATATTTTAGCTCTAGAAATAGTCTTGTGCCAAGTATTTTATCGAACAAGTTTAAACTTTCCGCATGTTTGATAAGC
>CAYJIW010000076.1:4495-7676 GCA_964370335.1 uncultured Deferribacteraceae bacterium | reverse complement strand
ATCAACAAAACTAAGCGAGTGCAGGACACGTAGCTTTTTATCACGTATATCTTTTTGCCCAGCAAAAAAGTCTATTAATAGTCCATGTTGCGAGCCGTTCAACCTAACAGCCATAGCGTTTATAGTAAAATCTCGCCTTAGTAAGTCTTTTTTGATAGATGCTTCTTCAACCTCTGGCAGTGCTGCTGGGGTTATATAATATTCCGTCCTAGCTGTTGCAAAATCAATTTTAAATCCATCTTCAAGCGATACAACAGCAGTTTTGAATTTAGCATGTACAGATACTTTGCCTTTATTTTCTTTAGCGTATATTGTTGCAAACTTTGGGGCATCGCCCTCAACGACTATATCAATATCAAAGTTTTCACGCCCCATTATCAAATCACGCACAAAGCCGCCAACAGCATAAACTTTAAAATCGTTTTTCTCGGCAATATTACCTATGCCAAGCAAAATTTCTTTAACCCTTGCTGGTAGTTTATCTTCTAGTTGTTTACGTATGTTACGATATTTCGATAACCCTAGTTTATCACGTGCTTTATCTTCTACACTAGATTTTAATGTTATTTCTTCATGGATTAATCGTAATAAGTCAGTACGAGTAACAACACCACCAAGTCCGTTCTCATTTTCAACAGGTAGGATAGCTTGCCCTTTATATACCATAATTTCTTCTGCAATATAGAATGATGTATCAGGTGTGACTGACTCAAACTCTGTTTCCATAATATTATTAACTATTTCGTTATTAAGTCCATGTTTTATACCATCCATAATAATCCTATGCGATATAATACCGATAGATTTATCATCTTCTACAACTGGCATATGGTTTAGGTTATATTTTAGTGTCAGTTCAAGCGCATCTGCAACCGTTTTACCACTGTAGATAAATTTTGCTGGACTGTTCATAATATCTGCAACAGACTTAACAGGTTTAACTTTCTCACGTATATATACTTTAAGTTTATCTATCGTTTCAATTAGTGTTAAGTCTTTAATGATTGCAGATGCTGCAACAGCATGCCCACCGCCACCAAATTTTGCTGCAATAGCTGATACATCTACTTTAGATGTTTTGCTACGCCCTATTAGCACAACTCTATCACCGCTAGCAATAACTGCAAACAATGATTCTAAGCCTTCAATAGCCATGAGCCTTTGTACAACATATGCCATTTCATCAACATACTGTTCAGTAGTTGCATGAGCTATTGCAATTTGCTGATCGCCAACAGAAACCATTGATAAGTTGAGTAGTAGTTCATTTAGAACGAATACTTGCACCCTGTTTAAATCACGTTTAATGTAGTCACTAACAGCGGTAGGGTCTGCACCAAGCGTTATTAAGTGCGCAACAGCAAGTGCGTCCTCTGGCGTAGTGCTATTGAATGTTAGCATACCTGTATCTTCGTAAATTCCCATTAACATAAGTGTTGCTTCAAACTCGCTAATGTGTATATTAGTTTTCTTTAGTTGTTCTACAATAATAGAAACTGATGAGCCATAGCTTTTAACATATTCATCTGTAGCATCAATATCTTTTGCATATGCTGGGTGGTGATCGTATATGATAATATTTTCAGCTTTTTCAACTAATGCAGATAACCGACCAAGTCGTTTTAGTTGCTTACAGTCGGTTATGACTAACAATTCAATTTTTTCAACGCTTTCAATATCTTTTTCGTTATAATTTTTTATTGGTAAGTATGCGTTTTTATCTTCTAAAAACTCGTGTACGTTAGCCTCGAAGCTAGAACATATTGCAATATGGTCGCATGAATGAAGCTTACAAGCAGCAAATACGCTTGATATTGCATCAAAATCTGGACTAACGTGAGTAACTGCTATTTTCATTTTCTATTATACCTCGGGTGGAAGTTTGTTATAGTTTTTCTTTTATCCATATCTGTAACGTGCGTATAAATTTCGGTAGTTGATATATTTGCATGCCCCAAAAATAGTTGGATAGTACGCAAATCTGCACCGCCAGAAAGTATATGTGTTGCAAAGCAATGGCGCAATGTATGCGGTGAAACATGCTTTTTAATGCCTGCTTGCTCACAAACTTCACGCACCCAGCTCCAAACATATTGGCGAGTAAGCATACCACCCATACGGTTTAGGAACAAGTAACCACTATCGCTACCTTTAACAAAATATTCTTGTCTAATAATAAGATAGTTCTCGATATCGTCAATAAGTGCTGTATAAATCGGCACAATACGCTCTTTACTACCCTTACCAATAACTTTTATTATACCACGTTTAAAATCTATATCACGTATTTTTATATTAATTAGTTCAGAAACACGCATACCAGATGCATACAACATTTCAAGCATAAGCGTATCACGATAGCCTTTAGGTGTAGATTTATCAGCTGTTTGTAGTATTTTATCAACTTCATCAAACTCAAGAAAAGATGGTAACTTTTGCCAGCGTTTTGGCTTTGCGATAAATTCAACTGGATTAACCTTAACAAGCTTTTCTACTAGCATAAAATCGTAAAACTGCGATAAGCCAGATAAACGCCTGAGTATCGTTTCAAGCGATAGTCCTTCACGTCGCATATACGCCATAAATGATACAATATCTGTAGAGATTATGTTAGTTAAATCTTTATTAGTAAAGGAATAAAATAGTGTAACGTCGTTTTGATAAGCCTCAACTGTATTTTCTGCAAGTCCAAGTTCTAATCTAAGATATTGTAAAAATTGTTTAATATTACTAAACTTTTGCGGTGTTTGCGTTTCTATAAAAAGCCTCTATTATTTATAAATATATACCTATTTTATACCTACAATTTAAAACACGCAAGAACTTATTTGTTATTTATCAGTCATTATACAGAACAGCACAAATAGCACTATATCTATTTTATTAGTTGCAAAACAAATATAGATGTAGTATGTTAGTACTATCTATGGATAAGTTTATCTGTAGTAGTCTTATATTTTAGGAGTATTAAAATGAAATTTTACAAGAACGCACTCTATGTAGTCATGGCGACCATGCTACTATCACTCGCTGCTTGCGGTGATCTCGAGAAAAAATCTAATGGCGGAAGCGCTGGCACAGCTGTTACTGGTGTTAATCTTTATATTGCATCAAACACAATAGCTGATGGCACACAAACACGTGTTATCCCTGTCATTGAACCATCAAATGCTACTAATAA
>CAYJIW010000076.1:0-4485 GCA_964370335.1 uncultured Deferribacteraceae bacterium | reverse complement strand
GAATGTTACATATTCTTATAGCACGCAAGATGTTGTTACTGTTGATAGCAATAACAATGTTATAGCAAATGGTGTTGGTACTACTGTTATTACAGTTACAACTGAAGATGGTAGTTTTACTGATACAGTAAACATTGAAGTTGTTGCAAATCCTATTGCACTTAGTGATATTACACTTGCACCAGCTAACAACACAATTAGTATTGGCGACACATACACATTGACACCTACATTAGACCCTGCTAATGCTACAAATGTAGAATTGGCTTATGATGTACAACCTGCAAATATTGTAGAAATTGATGATGATGGCGTTGTTACTGGTTCTGGCTTTGGTAATGCAACGATTAGTGTTATAGCAAGTGTTGATGGCACTACAGTTGATACTGCAACAGCAACGGTTAATGTTACTGACCCAACAAAAGTTACGGGTGTTACGCTTGATATAGATAATAACAGTATTGATGTTGGCGAGACTGCACAATTAACAACAACTGTTTCACCAGATACAGCTACAAACAAAGGTTATGCTTATACACAAACAAGCACAGACGGTGGTAGCGTCACATTTAATGGTGACAATATTACTGGTGCTACTGCTGGTACAGTTACAATCACAGTAACTACTGACGATGGCGACTATACTGCTAGCTTAGATGTTGTAGTATCAAACGTACCATTAATTAGCATGACATTAGAGCCTGCTGATCAAACAATCGGTATTGGTGCAACATATACGCTAACACCTATACTGACCCCTACAAATGCAACTGTTAATATTGAATATACTACAGACCCTACTGGCATAGTTACAGTTTCTGATAATGGCACTGTTGAAGGTATAGTTGATGGCAATACAACAATCACTGCTACAGATACTATTAGTGGTGTACTTGCTACAGCTACTGTTACAGTTGACCCAACACATGCACCTGTTATAGATGTTACACTTACAATAGCAGATAACTCAATCGCAATTGGCGGTACTACAACTTTAACACCAACATTTACTAACGACCCTAGTAATAAAAATGTTACATATAGCTGGACTAGCACAAATGGTGGCGAAGTTACTATTGCAGGAAATACTGTTACAGGTGTTCAACCGGGTACGGTTACAATTACTGCAACTACGGAAGAAGGTGGCTTTGTTGATAGTGTTGATTTAATTATTACATCACCTACAACTGGTGTAGAGCTCCTTGTTGGCGACTTAGTAAGTAATGTTTCTATGCAACTAGTTACAAACGTATTCCCAGATAACGCTACTGATAAAGGTGTTACATACTCTGTACCTGCTGGTAGCTTTGCAACTGTTACCGATACAGGTATCGTTAGTGGTGATAGCACTACATCTGGAACAGTTGTAGTTACAGTTACAACTGATAATGGTAGCTTTACTGATAGCGTATCACTTGAATTTAGACCATGGTTAAGCCATAGCGTAGAAGGTAATTTCCCACAATTATGGAGTATTTACCATGCAATTGGTTTACAAGAATTTGGCGAAAGAACTAATACATTTAATCAAGTAGATGGCAAACTTATGAACGACATTTCACTTGATACAATTGCAGAGTGGACACCAATAGCAAATAATGTATCTGGTGGTACATCTGCAGGCTTTGCTGGTACTTTCGATGGCGCTGGCCATGTAATTAGTGGCTTAACTATTGATAACACATCAGCTAATACTGTTGGTTTGTTCTCTACTGTATCAGGAACAGTTCAAAATGTAGTTCTGAGAGATGTATTAATTAATGCAGGTACTAATGTAGGCGCAATAGCTGGCGAGGTTATCGGCGGTACTATTAAATCATCATATGTTGTTAACGCTGATATTACTGGCACGACAGCTGTTGGTGGTATTGTTGGTTATGTTCATGATGTTGATTCTAATATTACTGGCAACTATGTTACATTTGACAATTTAGCTACTGCTACTTCTAATGGTGTTTATGGTAATTCAGCGGACACACCAACAATTACGCAAAACTACTTTATCACAACTAATGCTACAGTAACTAGCACAGAAGATGTTGCTGAAAAAGTTGACTCTATTGAACTACTTAATGGTAAAGTTAACGACATGAACATTGCAATTGGTGACACAACTGGTTACAACTATCAAGCAGGCGACCCTATCGCAACAGAAGTACCTGTATTAGTTCCATTACCATAATTATTATTTAATAATTAAAATAATACGCTCCCATGCTTAAAAAGTGTGGGAGCTTTTTTATTGACTTAATATTCGTACAAACGTTGTAAATTTCGTATAACTTCTTTATTTTACTTGCAATAGCTAGCAATCGTGTTATAATTTAATCTTATTTTATAATATTCGTTTTATTTTATGGAGGGAGTTTTGGCTAAGAGAGATTTTTCAAAAGAGGCACTTATATATCACGAACAAGGCAGAGCGGGTAAGATAGAAGTCGTTTCTACTAAACCTTGTTCAACACAACTAGATTTATCGCTTGCGTATTCACCGGGTGTTGCAGCACCTTGTTTAGAGATAGAAAAGGACCCACTTAACGCATATAAATATACAGCAAAAGCTAACCTTGTTGCTGTACTTACTAACGGTACTGCAGTGCTTGGGCTTGGCAATATTGGTGCAATGGCTGGTAAACCAGTTATGGAAGGCAAAGGCATTCTATTTAAACAATTTGCAGATATTGACGTTTTCGATATTGAAGTTGCATCTGAAGATGCAGAGGAAGTTATCAAAACTTGCCAACTACTTGAGCCTACTTTTGGTGGTATAAATCTTGAAGATATTAAAGCGCCAGAATGTTTTGAAATTGAAGAACGACTCAAAGCTACTATGAATATCCCAGTTTTCCACGATGACCAACACGGTACTGCTATCGTTGGTGGTGCGGCACTCCTTAACGCATTAAAAATTGTTGATAAAAAAATCGACGAAATAAAAGTCGTATTCAACGGTGCTGGTGCATCAGGGCTTGCTATTGCTAAACTTATCGTCAATCTAGGTGTTAAAAAATCTAACATACTTGTTTGCGACACTAAAGGTGTTATCACTAAAGGTCGTGGTGCAGGCATGAACAAATATAAAGAAGAATTTGCACAAGATACTGATAAAGTTACACTTGCTGATGCTGTTAAAGATTGCGATGTACTATTTGGATTATCTGCAAAAGGTGCTTTTAGCGATGATATGATTAAAAGCATGGCACCTAACCCTATCATAATGGCTATGGCAAACCCAGACCCAGAAATTACACCAGAAGAAGCTATGGCTATCCGTCCTGACGTATTAATTGCTACTGGCAGAAGCGACTACCCTAACCAAGTAAACAACGTGTTATGTTTCCCATTCTTATTTAGGGGTGCATTAGACGTTATGGCTACCGCTATTAACGAAGAAATGAAAGTTGCTGCTGCACATGCCATTGCAGAAATCGCTCATGATGTTGTACCAAAATCTGTACTAAATGCATATAACCTTAAAAAACTATCATTTGGCAAAGATTATATATTACCAAAACCGCTTGACCCACGTGTTTATACAAAAGTGAGCGTTGCTGTTGCAAAAGCTGCTATGGAGTCTGGTGTTGCAAAACGTCCTATCAAAAACTTTGATGACTATATTGCAGAGCTTGAAACTAGGCTTGACCCATCTAAACGCTTATCTTACCGTGTTATAAATAAAGCAAAATCAGATGTAAAGCGTGTTGGATTTTCATTTGCAGAAAATAGCAATATATTATTTGCTGCTTGCCAACTAGATAAACGTAAAATTGTTAAACCTGTTTTAATAGGTAACAAAGATAGCATAACTGCTTCTGCAGAAGAATGTAATGTTAATATTGAAGGTATCGAAATTATTGATCCAGCAACATATGCAGATACAAAATCTTACGTTGATACATACTATGAGCAATACTGGCGTAGCGGTACAACTAAAGCATCTGCTGTTAAAGATGTTGAGCAATGCGGAACTCGCTTTTCTTCATACTTACTAGATAATGACGTTATTGATGCACTTATTGCGTTCACTCCAAACACTATAGAAGAAACTATCAGCGCTGTAGCAGATGTTATTGATTTAGCAGATGATTATTATTCTGTATCGCAATCGGCAATTATGGCTGATAGAAAAAACGAATTTATCTTAACAGATGCTAGACTATATACAGAGCAAGACCCAGATATACTTGCAGATATAGTTTACCAAACACTTGATACAGCAGAAGTATTTGATATTGATCCACGTGTTGCATTAATAGGCTATTCAGACTTTAACAAGCCAGAAAATGATGAAGCAGACGATATTGCAGTCGCTTTAGATACTGTACGTATGTCTATGCCAGATTTAAAAATAGAAGGCGATTTAAAGTTTTTTACAGCTGTAAACGAACAACTTGGCAGTACGTTTAAATACGCTGATATTAAAGGCGATGCAAATATATTTGTATTTTCTCATGCTATTGGTGCGTGTGCAACTATTGGTGCTTT
>CAYJIW010000075.1:685-8357 GCA_964370335.1 uncultured Deferribacteraceae bacterium | reverse complement strand
TTCTTATCGCTACAAAAGGAAGCCACTACAGACGCCCCAACAATAGACGACCTACACACAATAGGCGTCACTCCAGATATTTTGCAAGTGTTAAAGCTACCTGATGGCACAGTGAAAGTGCTTGTTGAAGGTAGGGATAGAGCCGTTATGGACGCACTTAAATTAGAAGACGATTGCTATATAGCAGACGTTGAAATTTGTGCTGAAAAAACACCTATTGCAGAAGAAGTGCCAGTATTGCGCCAAATGCTTTTAAAAACATTTGAACTATATTGCAATACGACTAAGCGCATATCTCCAGAACTTATTAAAAACATAACTGGTGAAGAGAACATTATTCGCCAAACATACTTAATAGCGTCTAATTTAACGCTAAAAGCGCCTGAGTTGCAATCAGTGCTTGATATTGATGACTTCATAGAGCGTATGGAAAAAGTTGTTGAGCTTATGCAAACAGAGATGGAAGTCTTAAAGCTTGGCGACAAAATTAAGCAACGTGTTAAAACTCAAATGTCTAAATCTCAAAGAGAATATTATCTCAATGAGCAAATGAAAGCTATCCAAAAAGAGATGGGCAAAGGCGACGAATATAAAGCCGATATCGAAGAGATAGAGCAAAAAATAAAAGACATGGAAATGACCGAAGCAGTCAAAGAACGTGCTGAGCGTGAGCTTAAGAAAATGAAACTTATGCCACCAATGAGCGCTGAAACGACTGTCGTGCGTAACTACCTTGACTGGCTAATAAGCCTACCTTGGACAGAGCGCACAGACGATTGCCTTGATTTGCACCACGCTGAAAAAATACTAGACCGTGACCACTACGGCCTAGAGAAGCATAAAGAACGTATCTTAGAGTTCTTGGCTGTGCGCAAGCTGACTGAGTCTATCAAAGGGCCTATTATATGTTTTGTAGGGCCTCCTGGTGTTGGTAAGACATCATTAGCTCGCTCGATAGCTGATGCGCTAGGGCGTAAGTTTGTGCGTGTTAGCATGGGTGGTGTGCGTGATGAAGCGGAAATTCGTGGGCATAGGCGTACATACATCGGCGCTTTACCTGGTAAAATTATACAATCTATGAAAAAAGCTGGAAGCATGAACCCAGTATTTTTATTAGATGAAATTGATAAACTAAGTTCTGACTATCGTGGCGACCCAGCGTCTGCTATGCTTGAAGCACTTGACCCAGAACAAAACAAAACATTTATGGACCATTACCTTGAAGTTGAGTATGATTTATCTCAAGTGTTTTTCATCACTACGGCAAACACTACAGAAACTATCCCAACTCCACTACTTGATAGGATGGAAGTTATACGTATCCCTGGCTACACAACGCAAGAGAAGCTTTCTATTGCTGAAAATTTCTTAGTGCCGAAGCAACTGAAGGAACATAACGTGCCAGAAAACATGGTTGATGTTGATAACCGTGCGTTGCTTGAACTTATCGAGTTCTATACGAAAGAAGCAGGCGTGCGTAACCTCGAGCGTGAAGTTGCAAACGTTGTGCGTAAGTCTGTAAAGCGTATCGTGTCAGATGATAGCATTAAGCATATTGATATTAATGATGAGCTCGTGAGAGAATACTTAGGGCCACGTAAGTTTAAAATCAGTAGCGTATATGAAGATGAAGAAATAGGCGTTGCTACTGGCTTAGCATGGACTCAATACGGTGGTGACTTATTGCAAATCGAGGTTGCACTTTTTGAAGGCACAGGCAAGCTTATGGTTACAGGCCACTTAGGCGATGTAATGCAAGAGTCTGCAAGGATTGCTTTATCAGTTGTTAAAAGTGTAGCTACTAAAAACGGTATTCCCGCGTATAAGTTTAAGGAGTTTGACATCCACTTGCACGTGCCAGAAGGTGCTGTTCCAAAAGATGGGCCATCTGCTGGTATTACTATGGCTACGGCAATCTTATCTGCATTGTCAGATCGTAAGGTAAATTGCAAAATAGCTATGACTGGCGAAATAACGTTACGTGGCAAAGTGTTACAAATTGGCGGCTTGAAAGAAAAAGCGCTCGCAGCACACAGAGCTGGTGTACGCACTGTAATAATTCCACTTGAGAACGAAAAAGACTTGACTGAAATCCCTTCTGATGTTAAAAAGGAACTTACATTCAAGCCAGTATCCACGTTTGATGAAGTTGTGGACATAGTTCTTGAGGCGATGCCGCTACTCGTTAACGGAGCAGATGAGCATGTTGCCGACGAAGGCAGACTTTGTTAGGGGCGTAAGCAACTAACATATAACATTGGTTAAATTCCGTTATTACGGGTTTAATATAAAAAAACATGAAAGTAGGTGATCCGCTGTGGCAGTTAACGCAATTGTTAGAGTGGACGGCGACAATGTCGATCAGGCATTGAAACTTTTAAAAAAGAAAATTGAGCGTGAAGGCTTAATCCGTGAGATTAAGAAACATGCTTACTACGAAAAACCAACTGAGGTTCGTCGTAAAAAACTTTTAAAAGCACGCCGTAAGCAACAGAAGTTGCAACGCAAGTTACAAGAAAAGTACAAGTATTACTAAACGTTATGGCGGCTCAAAAGGCCGCCTAATGTTTTAATAGGGTTAATTATGCACGAAGCTGGTATAGCACAAAGTATTCTTGATATTGCGATAGATACTGCAAACAAAAATAATGCAAAAGTTATTACACAAATAAAAGTACGTGTTGGCAAAATGGCAGCAGTTGAGGAAAAATCGCTTAGATTTTCGTTTGATGCACTTAAAGCTGACACTATTGCAGAAAATGCCGAACTACTTTATGAAGATGTTGCACTTATTGGTAAATGTGTTGACTGTGGCGAACAATCCGAACTAGAAGGCTACTTTGTAATATGCCCAAAATGTAAGGGTGGCGTATCAATAATTAGTGGCAACGAGCTTGAGATAGCACATATAGAAGTTGATAATTAGTAATATTGGAGAAAAAATGGAACAAATAACTATAAACCAAAAAATTCTTTCAAAAAACGATATAGATGCTGGCAAATTACGTGAGCGTTTTAAACGCAACGGCACATTTGTTGTTAATATTATGTCATCTCCCGGCAGCGGTAAAACATCTTTACTAGAAAGCATACTCGTCTACCTTGGCGAAAAATATAGAGTGGCTGTTATCGAAGGCGACCTACAAACCGAAAACGATAAAGAACGTGTTGAAAAAACTGGTGTAAAAGCTGTACAAATACAAACTGGTGGTGCTTGCCACCTTGAAGCTATCGAAATTGATAGACTAATGGCTGATATTGATGGCGATAACCTAGATTTGTTAATTGTTGAAAATGTTGGAAACCTCGTTTGCCCATCAGAATATGACTTAGGGCAAGATAGCAACATAGTGCTGTTATCAGTTACTGAAGGTGACGATAAACCACTTAAATATCCTACAATGTTCCACGCTGGTGATGTTTTTATATTAAATAAAATTGACTTGCTAGAGCATGTTGATTTTGATGAAGAAAAAGCTATCAATAACGCAAAAAGTATCAACCCAGATTTAGAAGTTTTTCGCATGTCTTGCAGAACTAGGGAAGGCGTTGCAGAAGTTATTGCTTGGTTTGAAAAAAATATTGCTGCGAAAAAGTAATGATTATTGCAGGTATTGACGAAGTTGGCAGAGGCTGTCTAGCTGGTGCAACAGTATCTGCTTGTGTTGTGTTACCTAGCGACTTTAAAGATGAACGCATAAAAGACTCAAAACTCTTATCTAAAAAGAAACGTGAGCTACTTGCACCCTATATTATGGAAAACGCAATCGCATATTCGTTTGGCGTAGTTTGCTCATACGTTATTGATAAAGTCAATATACTTGAAGCTGTTAAGCAATCTATGCATATTGCAATTTCAAAAATTGATTGCCATTATGATTTACTAATATGTGATGCTGTTAAGCTAAAGCATATTAAAACTGATTATATAAACCCTACTAAAGCTGATAGGGATTACGTGCAAGTTGCTGCGGCATCAATATTAGCTAAAGTGTACCGTGATAAAATGATGGAGCGTTTAGCATTGCAATACCCAATGTATAAGTGGGAGAAAAACGCTGGCTATGGAACAAAAGAGCATATGGACGCTATCAGAGAACATGGCATAACACCGCTACATCGTAAAACATTTCTAAAAAACTTATGATTAAAAGATTATTAGGCATACTAGGCGAAAATAAAGCAGAAAAGTTTATAAAAAAGCGTGGCTGTAAAATCTTAGAACGTAACTATAGCACACGTTTTGGCGAGATAGATATTATTGCTACAAAGGATAATGTGATAATCTTTATTGAAGTAAAAACACGTACATCTGATGATTTTGGCAAAGGTTATGAATCTGTCACTAATAAAAAACAACAAAAAATGATTAAAACTGCTGAACAATATATGCTAAAACATACCGATAAGCTAGCACGCTTCGATGTAATATCTATTGATGCTGGCGAAATATCTTATATTGAAAATGCGTTTATACAATGTTAATCTATATTGAAAAAAGTTGTATAATGTATTATATTATACATTATAAGCTAATAACGATTGAGGTATTATATGGTTAAATACGTAGAAAATATATTTGAAGATGCTATAGAAGTTCATAAACGATTTTCTGTAGACAACGCTAACAAACTGATAGAAATGTCTAAAATGATAGTTGATTGCTTCCATAACGGTGGCAAGTTATTGATTTGTGGTAACGGTGGTTCGGCTGCTGATGCTCAACATTTAGCGGCAGAGTTTGCTAACAGATTTGTTATGGAACGTCCTCCACTACCTGCTATTGCTATCACTACTGATACATCACTACTTACTGCTATCGGTAACGATTATTCATTTGAAGAAATATTTGAAAAGCAAGTTAAAGCATTATGTAACGAAAACGATATCGTTTGGGGCATATCTACTAGCGGTAACTCTAACAACGTCATACTAGGGCTAAGAGCTGCTGCAAAAACAGGCGCAAAAACTATTGGCTTTGCTGGCGGCGACGGTGGTGCTATGCGTGGGTTATGCGATAGCATAATAACTGTTGATAGCACTATTACTGCACGCATACAAGAAATTCATATCCTATCTGGTCATATTATTTGCGGATTAGTTGATGAAATGATGTTTGGTAAGTTTGCAGGCTAATACTTTATATGTCAGCTAGCAGAAAGTTTTGCAACGCTTTTGGTGCGTCAAGAGCGTTACATTTGCTTAACAACAAGAAACAAGGCGTACCTCTCATTATAGTAACATCTAGCCACAGATTGCAATTTGATGAAACTGTCGCAGATATTTCATTTTTCGCAAACGATTTAAAAGTCTTATCACTTCCGCCATATTTTCAAGAACCTTTTGAAGAAGCACGTGTGTTACCAAGCATAATGTCTGATAGAAGCAATGCTTTACACAACATGTTGCATCTTGATGATTATGTTTTGATTGTTTCGCCTTATTCGTTATTAAAAAAGTTGCCATCTGTAATAGATTTTAAAAAGAACGAGCTACTAATTTCTACTAATACGAGTTACGAGCGACGCAATCTTGAAGATATACTTGATACGCTAGGCTATATCAATGTAGAAAGCGTAACAGGTGTTGGCGAATATAATATACGTGGTGGTCTTGCTGATATATACCCTATTGATAGCGATTTACCCGTTCGCATTGAGTTTTTTGATGATGAAGTGGAAGAACTTTTTTATTATAATCCTGATAATCAAACTAGAGTATCAATAATTGATAATGTACGGATATTACCTTGTACCGACTTATTAATATCAACGAAAGATTTTCACAATAAATTGCAAGATGAAGTTGTAAAAGAGCGTGTTGAAACATTTGGCAAATTTGCTGGCTATCATTGGTATGCACCATACATATCGTATGAAGGCGATAGCGTGTTTGACTATATTGGCGATAACTATAGCTTTGCATTCTTTAACAACGTATATAAAGAAGAATTAG
Source organism: uncultured Deferribacteraceae bacterium (assembly GCA_964370335.1). Taxonomy (GTDB): domain Bacteria; phylum Chrysiogenota; class Deferribacteres; order Deferribacterales; family Mucispirillaceae; genus CAYJDR01. The sequence goes on along the minus strand of CAYJIW010000075.1, from coordinate 2,402 downwards.
AAGCATTTTCCAACACTTTGCAAGATAAGCTGGTACTTGGTAAAATTACAGAACAAATGTTATCAAACTTTATACCATACACGCATGCATATAACTTAATCACTAAACACGATATTGATATTGTTGCAGATATTTCAGATGATGTTGATGCTGTAAGCTTACCATACCAAAGCACTAAAATAAAATTTACATTTGAAAAGCGTAACTTGTATCAATCGCTAACAAATTTTATGAAAAGCACCGAACAGCTACGTGAAAAAAAAACTCGTATCGTGCTTGCTTGTGAAAGCGATAAATTCATAAATATCTTTAAAGAATTTGCGCGTGATTTTGACATAATACCAAAAACAATTACATCATTTTATGAGATGTCAGACGAAGGTTTTTATATTTATCCAAAGCATGTATCTGGTGGATTTATTGATAATAGTTCAAAGTTGGCATTAGTTTCTGATTTAGATATATTTGGCTATACAAAACGTAAATCAAAAAATAAAAAGCGTGAAGTATTTAATACTAGCATATCTGACCTAGAAGAAGGCGATTACGTCGTACATGTCAACCATGGCATTGGGCTATATAAAGGCATAAAACGTGTCACGATAGCTGGTGTTGATGGCGAATACCTACAACTAGAATATGATGGCACAGATATTTTATACGTACCAATGTACGCTATCACTCAACTGCAAAAGTATGTCGGCTTAAATGATAGCAAACCTAAGCTAAACAGTTTAAAAGGTAGCGCATGGAAGAAGTTAAAAAAACATGCGAAAGAAAGTGCTAGAAGTATTGCAGAAGATTTACTGCGACTATATGCAGAACGTAAAGCAAAAAAAGGTTATGCATTCTTAGACGATGGCGAACTTGTCGAACAACTCGAAAACCGATTTGAATATGACGAAACAGAAGACCAACTATCAGCAATAATAGATGTTTATAGAGATATGGAAGCTGATATACCCATGGAACGCTTAGTTTGTGGTGATGTTGGGTTTGGCAAAACAGAGGTTGCAATGCGTGCCGCTTGTAAAGCTGTTGCATGCTCAAAACAAGTTGCTGTTCTTGTGCCAACAACTATCCTAGCTAGGCAACACTATAAAACATTTAAAAAGCGTTTTGAAGATTTAGCGATTAATGTCGACTACATATCCAGATATAGAACTGCAAAAGAAACTAAACAAATATTATCTAAAATGTCTGATGGCTCAATAGATATACTTATCGGCACACATAAAATATTATCAAAAGATTTAGTATTTAAAGATTTAGGGTTACTTGTAGTAGATGAGGAACAGCGTTTTGGCGTATCGCATAAAGAAAAAATCGCAGCAATAAAGCGTAATGTAGATACCTTAACATTGAGTGCAACACCGATACCAAGGACATTACAACTATCACTATCTGGCATACGAGATATGAGCATTATTGAAACACCGCCCGAAAACCGCTTGCCTGTCGTGGTAAAGGTAATAAAGCTAGAAGATGGCATGGTTCCAGCGATTACTCAAGAGCTAGAACGTGGTGGACAAGTATTCTTTTTACATAATAAAGTTGCTAATATATCAGAGGTTGCTGCCGATATAAAATCACGCGTGCCACTTGCTAGGGTAGATTATGCGCATGGGCAGATGGATGCAAAAACTATAGAAAAACTATTGCAAGCTTTTTACGCTGGCGAGATTGATGTATTAGTATCGACAACTATCATAGAAAA
>CAYJIW010000075.1:0-675 GCA_964370335.1 uncultured Deferribacteraceae bacterium | reverse complement strand
GATATACCTAACGTAAACACAATAATCATAAATAAGGCAGCAAACTTTGGTTTAGCTCAACTTTATCAACTAAAAGGTCGTGTCGGCAGAAGCACAAGGCGTGGCTACTGTTATCTAGCTGTTGATAATTTTTCGCTACTTACACCTATCGCACAAAAAAGGTTATCTATCATCCAGCAATTATCTGATTTGGGTAGCGGGTTCAAGATTGCAATGTATGATTTACAACTACGTGGTGCTGGAAATATACTTGGTGCAGAGCAATCTGGTTTTGTTGTTCGTGTTGGATATGAGTTATATGTCAGCATGATTGAAGAAGCTGTTAGCGAAATGAAAGGCGAATATACAAACTTAACTGATACGGAAATAAATTCTAATATTGCATATTTTATCCCAGCAGACTATATTGAAGATACACGGATACGATTTGATTACTATAGACGTTTTGCATCAGTTTATGATATACAATCTATGTACGATATATTAGTTGAGCTTGAAGCAAGTTATGGTGAACTTGTTGATGAAATAAAAAGTCTTGCATATATCATGTTGATAAAAAACTTAGGTAGCAAACTTGGCGCAGAAAAGGTTAATATTACTAAATCTGGTTGCAGGATCAGTTTTGCTAGCGAATCTAAACTAAGCTTTGAACAAATTGCGTATTCGGCAGAAAAA
>CAYJIW010000074.1:0-8443 GCA_964370335.1 uncultured Deferribacteraceae bacterium | reverse complement strand
TACAGGTTCTTCTGGATTAATAACGCCTTTTACTAAAGCTACCGCTTCTTGATTATCAGCAGTATTTAAAAAACCTGTAATGTTGAACTCGCCATGTGCAGTAGGCATAGCTGCAGTAGAAATTTCTTTAACTATATCTTCAGTTGTTAGCCTATGTTTTATAAGTTCTGCAACTGTAATTATTTTTAAGTCATGTTTTTCGGCAAATTTCTCTAATGAAGGCATACGTGCCATCGAGCCATCATCGTCCATAATTTCGCAAATAACACCTGATGGTGCAAGCCCTGCAAGCCTTGCTAAATCGACAGAGCCTTCGGTTTGACCAGCACGTACTAATACGCCACCATCTCTCGCACGTAATGGGAACATATGTCCCGGTGTAGCTAAATCTTCGTGTGTAGAAGTAGGGTTGACTAATACTTGGATAGTTCTTGCTCTATCAAATGCTGAAATGCCAGTCGTAACACCTTCTTTAGCTTCCACAGAGACAGTAAACGCAGTGCCAAATTTGCACGTGTTGCTAGATGCCATTTGATGAAGATGTAACTCATCACAACGCTCGCTTGTGAGTGCAACACAAATAAGCCCACGTCCATGCATAGCCATAAAATTGATTGCTTCTGGCGTTACAAATTGTGATGCGATAACTAAATCGCCTTCGTTTTCTCTATCTTCATCGTCAGTTAATATAATCATTCCTCCATTGCGTATAATGTCGATGGCTTCAGAAATAGTTGCTCTAACTTTTTGGTTCATATATTACTCCAAGTACCTAAATATTCAATAAATATACAATAATTAATAAATAAAATCAAATATTATCAAAAAACATTCATATTTTTAGATAATGCCGCACTTTTTATCAGCACATAAACAGGGCTATCCTTACTTATTGATAAATCTTTAACAGATTGGCTAGATATTTTAACCCATATTTCTATACCAATATCAACTAAAATATCGCTAAAATGGTTATTCCTAGGTTGAATTTGTTTAACTGTACCGCTATAAATATTTCTAACACTCATAAGTGGTGGTTTTGCAACACTCAATATAATATCAGATGAATTGATTGTAAATCTAACTTTTTTACCAATATCAAGGTTATCGGATGATATTTCAGCCTCGCCACCAGCAAATTCAATAATTGCAAGTTCAGTATCGCTGTCGTATGATTTAATAATACCTTCGCAAACTGTGCCGTATATATTAAAATTGATGCTATCACTATAGTTTTGTTCATTTATTATATCAATAGTGTTGCCAAATGATACAACTTTACCATCACGTATGATTAATACATCATCTGCTAAGCGGATTATTTCTTCGTATGAATGGGTTACATAAAAGATAGGTATATTGAATTTTTCACGTATTAAGCTAAGGTAGCTTAGCATTTCATGACGTCTATTTCTATCAAGTGATGCAAGTGGCTCATCCATAAGTAAAATATCTGGATTTGACATTAAAGCACGAGCAATAGCAACACGTTGCTTTTCACCACCAGAAAGCATTTTAGGGTAACGGTCTAATAAATCTTCTATCCCAAGTAATGTAACTATTTCATCAAAAGTAACAATTACTTTATCAATGTTTCTATTAGCGCCATACATAATATTCTTTTGTACAGTCATATTAGGAAACAATCGTGAATCTTGAAATACGTAACCGATATTTCGTTTATTAACTGCCACATTTATATTTTTATTATAGTTGTATAATGTTTTATCATTAATTATAATTTCGCCATCATCTGGTGTGATTAAGCCTGCAATCATGTTAATAACGGATGTTTTACCAGCGCCAGATTGTCCAAAGATTGCAGTTATGCTGTGTGGCTTTGGCGAAAATTCTATATCTATTAGCGTGTTGCCTAGTTGTTTTTTTAGTTTTATATACATAATTACGCCTTTTTAGATAACTTCGTAAAGTATTCAGATATTATTAGCGCTAAAATTGCAATTATTGCAGATATTATACATAATTTTATTGCTTGTGGTTCTCCATTTGGCATTTGTAAGGCAGAATATAGTGCAAGTGGAAGCGTTCTCGTTTCTGACGGTATATTTGATACAAATGTGATAGTTGCCCCAAATTCACCTAAACTCCTTGCAAAAGCTAATATAATGCCAGCAATAACGCCCGGTATTGCAAGTGGTAATGTGATGGTTAAAAAGACTCTTATACGTGATGCGCCAAGTGTTTTAGCAGCATCTTCTAGTCCATTGTCTATTGCTTCTATAGATAACCTAATTGAACGCACCATTAATGGAAACGCCATAACAGCACTTGCAAGCGCTGCACCTTTCCAATTAAATGCGAATGAAATGCCGAATATTTGCTTTAAAGGTTCGCCTATTAAACCTTTGTTACCAAATAATAATAGTAATAAATAACCAACTACAACTGGTGGCATAACAAGTGGTAGATGAAGTATGCTATCAAACAGTGATTTGCCGAAAAAGTCTTTTTTAGCGAGTATGTAGCCAAACAACAATCCAAAAGGCAGTATTATTATTACTGATGACACACCAACGAGTAAGCTTAATTTTATTGCTTCAATTTCAAATGGAGTTAGTGTAAATATATCCACAGATTAATCCACTATAAAGCCATGTTTTTTGAAGATGTTTTTAGCATCATCACTTTTTAGAAAGTTATAAAACTTTGTTGTAGCTGCGTTATCGTTTTCTTTAATTATTGCCATTGGGTAAGTGATTTTAGAGTATGTACTACGGTCAAGTGTTTCAAGTATCTTAACATTATCATCAGCTAGGGCATCGGTTTCATACACTACGCCAAATAAAGCTTCACCACGTGATACAAGCGATAAAGCAGTACGGACATTATCTACCTCTGCAACGTGTTGTTGCATTCTTGGCCACATATCAAGTGCTGTAATTGCTTGCTTTGCATATATGCCAGCTGGTACGCTTTCTGTAGCACCTAATACTATTTTGCTACCAGTTAATTCATTGAAAAAACTGCATGATACACTTAATGTTGCACTACCTAAGTAGTCAGATTTTGCTATTAATACTAATGAGTTACTTGCGATATTGAAAGTTGAATTTTGCTTTAACAGCTTTTTATCATTAAGGTAATTTATCCAATCAGTATTTGCAGATATAAATATGTTTGCGGGTGCACCGTTTTCGATTTGTCTTGCAAGTGTTCCAGAGCCAGCAAAAGAGAAAACTACATTGCCACCACTATTATTGTAAACAGTTGATATTTCGGTTAAAACATCAGATAATGAAGAAGCTGCAAATACAAGTACACGTTCTTTTGCGTTAGCAGTAAGTGGTAAAAGTAAAATTGTGCATAAAGCGATTTTTATAAATGTGTTCATTGCAACCTCTAGCAGTTATTATGTATGTTAAAATATAAAATATTACGTAGTATGTCAAGCAATATAAGGAAATAATATTTACTGTTTCACATACTTGTGATTGACAATTTATGTTGAAAATAGTAGTGTATAAAATTCTTTTCGGGATATGGCGCAGCTTGGTAGCGCACACCCTTGGGGTGGGTGGGGTCGCAAGTTCAAATCTTGTTATCCCGATTTTTATGTGGTACAATAGCATAAATTACTTATAATATTAGTTACGTTATTAAATATATATTATTATTTACTTTACTTAATTAAAACTATAATATATATATTGTGTATTACTTTATGAATGAGCTGAATGATTTTTTTAAGATATTATTAATATAAATACTTGATAATAATGTGCATTGCTGTTATTATAAAGTATAGTTTTTATATGTTTTTGTTTTGGTAGGTTGTATGCGTCTTATTTTTTCTATTATTGTATTGTTTTGTTGTATTACTAATAGCTATGCTAAACAAAATGTTTTCAAAGATGTTATAACGATTAACGTTGGCAAATGCGAGCTTGAGGTTTATACAGCTATCACAGATAATCAGAAAATAACAGGTATGTTAGTTTTTGATGATTCAACCTTTGACAAAGACGGGATGTTGTTTGTTGGTAACAAAATGCGTGTTCACCACTATCATACAGTTGGCATGCGTATGGATATTGTTATCATGGGCGTACAAAAAGTGGGTAACAATACCTACAAAGTGAATGGTGATGTCAAGTTTTCACCTCCCGGTCTTGACAGGGTTGATATTGTTGGCGACTCTGTACTTGAAATCCCTACCAAACTATACAACTCAACTTATAAAAACTGTTTAACAAAATAGGTTTATTTATGCAAAAGAGTGTAATTTATACGGACGGTGTTCCTAGTAATATTACATCGTTTATGACAACTAGACTTGGTGGCTATAGTACCGGTAATATTAGTGCGTTTAGTTTTGGACTTAAAACAGTTGATGAAACAAAACACGTATTACGTAATTATAGATGGCTAGAAAAGCTTAGCAATATTAGTGATTTGACCATTTTGTATCAAATACATAGCGATATTGTGCTAGATGTTACGCACGATAATAAGTATGATATATATATGACGGAAGCTGATGGGCTATTTACAGCACAAAAAGATATTGCGCTTGGTGTTCTTACAGCAGATTGTTACCCAGTGCATATATGGGGCGAGAAGTGTGTATCTGTTTTACATTGTGGTTGGCGTAGTGCCAATATCGGCATTATAGAAAATGCTTTAAAACTATTTGATAAATATGGCGATAAGGTTGTTGGTGCGCATATTGGTACAGGTATTTGCAAAAAATGTTATGAAATACAAGACGATATGTATAAACAACTCAATACAAATTATCAGCCAGAAAAATGTGTAGATATTAACGACGATAAATCATATCAGTTTGATTTGCGTCAGTTTATTATGAATATATTTAGCTCCGTAGGAATACAGAATTATACGTATGATAAAACTTGTAGCTGTTGTGATAGCGACTTGTTTTATTCATACCGACGTGATAAAGGCGTTAGTGGGCGTATGATTTCTGTAATAATGCAAAAAGGTTAGTATGAAAATAGTTGATAATTACAAACAACTACTTGATAATGTCGCAACGAAAGCAACTTCAAATGGTAGGCTTGCCAATAATATTGAAGTGCTTACTGTTACAAAAGGGCAAACAATAGAAGATATTAAGTTGCTTGCAGATATTGGTGTAAAATCTTTTGGTGAAAGTAAATTACAAGAAGCTGAAAAGAAAATTAAAAAGCTATCAACTGATTATAAAGCGTTAAGTTTCCATTTTATAGGAAATTTTCAAACCAATAAAACTAAGAAAATCGTACAGTATTTTGATTTAATACATTCTGTTGATAGGTTAGATGTATTAAAGGCGATAGATAAAGAAGCAAAATCTATAAATAAGTGTCAAGATATCCTTATACAAGTCAACCTTGCAAAAGAGGAACAAAAGGGTGGTGTGTACGTTGAAGATCTTGATAACTTGCTTGACGATTTAAGTAATTGCAATAATGTAAACCTACGTGGATTTATGACGATGCAACCGTTTGAAGATTCAATGAATAAGACATTCAACTACTTTAAAAATACAAGAAAACTTTTTGACAAGTATAAAATGAATTATGATAATATGGATACATTATCCATGGGCATGAGCCACGATTATGATATAGCTATTGCAGAAGGCGCAACTATGTTACGTATTGGTTCATTAATTTTTAATAAATAGTATAGGAGCATACAATGGGGCTAATTTTAGTATTATTTAAGTTTTATATTATAGTGTTATTGTTTAGGCTTGTTTCTACACAGCAAGAACTTACATTTAACCCTGTTGGTAGGGTAATAGCAAAACTTACTAACCCTGTTTTTACAACAATAAAAGTACAAAAACAACAAGAACGCATGTTCATCATCTTAATGATTTTATCATTAGTGTTACTAGGTAGTTTTTTAAGCATGTTGTTTTTATCTGATATGAATAGAGGAACAACTGTATTTCTTTCATCAATATCAAACTTTTTGTCATTTTTTATGTTGCTATTTATGGCATCTGTTTTAATAGGTAGCGTTGTCAACAGAGGTAATGCTGGCATATATGTTGCATACTTTTTTAGGTTGGCTGTACCTTGGGTAAAGATTACAAGGTTATTTGTTCCTATAAATACAGGGGCAATCATTTTTGCAACAATACCAGTTATATTTATAATATTTTACGTTTTTCAATTTGCGATTGCATATATAACATTTACGCTTGCTGGATCATTCGATTTAGAGACGAATTTACAATTCCAAACACTTTCTTCTATAGCTAGTGGAAGTGCTATTGTGCCGATGTTAAAGGTTGCGTTTATGCGAACTTTTATCGCATTTATATCTCTATTTACATATGCAGCATGGTTAATTATTGCACGTGCATTAATGTCTTGGGTAAATCCAGACCCTAGCAACGCAATAGTACAACTTATATATGGTTTAACTGAACCTATATTATCGCCGTTAAGAAGATATATTCCACCAATAGGCATGTTGGATTTGTCGGCAATGGTTGCTATAATAGGATTATTTTTTATTAGTTCTGTATTACAAAGATTATTATTTTTATTATAATTATTTTATTTTATTAAGGAAGATTTATGAAACTAAAGATTTTATTCAGGATATTTTATATCCTCATCATTTCAGCTATTTTTGTTACTTTTAGAAACGAACTTGGTATTGATTTGTACCGTGCAGTTATATATACAGCGGTTGGTGTGTTGTGTATTGTCGTGATAGATTTAATATCAAATGGAGCAACAAGTTATAGAGTTATTTCATCGTTTATTTATACGGTAATATTTTTGTTAATAAGTTTAGTTGTTATGCAGTCGTTCAGCTGGCTGTTTGAAGATGAAGCAATTAAGCTAATGTTTGTATTACTAATGATTTATATGGGGATACTTATTGGCTATCGTAACCATAAGTTTGTTGAAAACTTATTCACTAAAATCAGTATTAAAACATCACGCTCAAAAGGCATGTCCGTTGTACCAAAAGTACTTGATACATCTACACTAATTGATGGACGTATTGCAAACATTGTCGAGTCTGACTTTATCGAAGGTACACTTGTTATACCTGTGTTTGTATTGAAAGAATTACAAAATATTGCAGATTCACACGACCACTTAAGAAGACAAAAAGGTAGACGCGGTTTAAATGTCATGAAGCGTTTGCAAGAGCAAAAAAATATCACTATCGAGATTGATAACTCGACTTTTGACGATATTGGCACAGTAGATGAAAAACTTATAACGCTTGCAGAACAACTTGGCGCAAGTGTTATCACTACTGATTTTAACTTAATGAAAGTGGCAGAAATTCGTAATATCAAGTCATTAAACTTGAATAACCTTGCAATTGCAATGCGCCAAACTATTTTGCCGGGCGAAGATTTAACTATATCAGTTACAAAAGAGGGTAAAGACCCGTCACAAGGTATCGGCTATCTTGACGATGGCACTATGGTTGTTGTTGAAAATGGCAGAAAAAACATCGGCGACAAACTAAAAGTTGAAGTAACTAGCTTGTTACAAACAGAATCTGGTAGGATTATCTTTACAAAAATGAAAGCATCATGAGTGTTGCTCTCGTAATTGCTGCTGGCGGTGTTGGTAATAGGTTTTCAAGCAATGTAAAAAAGCAGTTTTATGAAATAGATGGTAAGCCAATTTTATATCATACTATTACTAACATGCTTAAAGCGTACAAGTTTGATGAAATAGTTATTGGATTTTCACAAGACGATGTTGAATATATTGAAAACATTATGTGCGAAATTAATCCTTTTGCTAATACATTAGTTGTTTATGCTGAAAGTGGAGCAACTAGGGCAGAAACAGTTTTGAACTGTATCAAAAAATGTCAGTCAAGTATAGTAGTAGTGCATGATGCTGTTAGACCATTTATCACTAAAGATATTGTTATAAACGTCATTAACGGTGCAATCGAAAATGGTTGCACCATTTGTGCAATAAATGCTACAGATACTGTAAAATACGTTGAAAATGGCGTTATAAAGCACACAATCAATAGAGAAAACGTCTATTTAGCACATACACCACAAGCTTTTAAAAAAGAATTATTGCATAATGCGTTAAATAATGCGATAACTTCAAATCTAGCTATTACAGATGAAGCATCTGCGATGGAGCTTGCTGGGTATAATGTCACAGTTACTAATTCTAGTAAGCATAATATCAAGATTACCACTCAAGATGATTTATCAATAGTAGATGCAATAAAAGCTAAATATATTTAATAAGGATTTATAAATGGATTTTTTTGGCGGTATGGATTTTAATACATTTATGAGGCAAGCGGCTTTATCTATTGTCCCTTTCATGTTTGCAATTACTGTGCATGAAGTTATGCATGGATATGCAGCATATAGGCTTGGCGACCCTACAGCAAAAACCCTTGGCAGGCTTACATTAAACCCTATAGCTCATATTGATGTGTTGGGGGTATTAACATTGCT
>CAYJIW010000073.1:2109-9078 GCA_964370335.1 uncultured Deferribacteraceae bacterium | reverse complement strand
TATTCTGTATTTGGTAATCACGAATATTATAGTGGTGCGCCAGCACAAGTTATGAGCGCTTTTAACGGTTCTGGATTTACTACATTGCGAGATGAAGTAGTTTTCTTGGAAGAATTAGGCATTTATATAATAGGACGTAATACTGCTACTCACAATTTTATTGCTGGTGGCATGACAGAGAAAAAACATATTGGCGAATTTGTGCGTGGTATGGATTTAAAGAAACCAGTAATAATATTAGACCATATCCCTGATACTATTGAAGATGGTAAATTAATTAATGCTGATATACAATTATCGGGGCATACTCATAAGGGGCAGTTTTATCCTGCAACGTGGATAGTAAAACTTATGTATCCAAATGCACATGGATTATTAAAAACGGGTGATTTTAATTTGATTGTCACAAGTGGTTTTGGGCTTTGGGGTCCGCCAGTTAGGTTAGGTTCAAACTCTGAAATTTTACTTGTAAATTTAACAAGTTCGTACGTTAATGATAACGTAACTGAATAAAGCAAAAGCCTATTTTTTTAAATAGGCTTTTTTACATTTTATGCTAATAGCATTTTATCATCGGCAATATCATCTTTTCTAATAGACTTAAATTTATCCATTAATGTTTCTATTGTTAAGTTTTGTTTTTCTTCGCCACTTGCATCATAGATTATGCTACCTTTATCCATCATCAATAACCTATTTCCATACGTAATTGCATGCTTCATGTTATGCGTAATCATAATTAGAGTAAGTCCGTACTGCTCACGTAGTTCAAGTGTAAGCTCCATTATCCTATTAGAATTATCAGGGTCAAGCGCAGCCGTATGCTCATCTAGTAACACTATTTTAGGGTGCGACATAGCTGTCATAAGTAGCGTAAGCCCTTGACGTTGCCCACCAGAAAATAGTTCGACATTATCAGATAATCTATTTTCTAGCCCCATATTTAAACGCTTTAATACGCTTTTAAACTCGTCACGTAAGTTATTGTTTAAGCTAATTTTAAGTGGCTTAAATCCTTTTTTACGGCATATAACCATATTGTCTTCAAGCTTCATTGTGCCACTTGTGCCAAGTAATGGATTTTGGAAAATTCTGCCCATACTTCTAGCACGCATGTATTCAGGCTGTTTCGTAATATCGACATTTTCAAAAATAATTTTACCACTACTAGGAGCAAGGCTACCGGCTATAATATTGAATAGCGTAGACTTGCCAGCACCGTTTGAGCCAATTATTGTAACAAAATCGCCATTATTGATTTCTAGTGATACATTATCAAGAACTTTGTTTTCATTTACTGTTCCTGCAAAAAAGGTTTTAGATATATTTTCTAGTTTAAGCATGTTTCTTACCTTTTTTAAGATATGTTAAGCTTATCAACGCAACAATAAGCACACCAGTAATAAGCTTTAAATCGTTTGGTGTAAGCCCAATATAGTAGCCATATTTTCTGCCAGCATACATAACGCCTTTGTACAATATTGAGCCAATAACAACACGCAATGTAAGTGCAACGATACTGTTTGACTTTATGAAGAACTCGCCAATCATAACAGATGCAAGCCCAGCAACGACGATACCTTGCCCAAGGTTTACATCTGCATAGCCAATATATTGCGCTGCTAATGCACCACTAAGCGCCACTAATGCGTTTGAAAGCCCAACACCTATTAGCTTTAGCCAGTTAGGGTTCATACCTTGAGATATAATCATTTGTTCATTAGAGCCTAGTGCGCCAAGCGATAGACCTAAATCTGTCATGAAAAATAAATCTAGCAACAACAATATTATACCAACAATTATAATGAATAATATCAACATTGCAACGCCATTTGGTAATGACGGAAAAAGGCTTTCAAATGATTTGACGAAATTATCAGATTTTATCAAAGATATATTTGAGCGGTTATCCATAATACGTAAGTTTATAGAGTATAACATAGTCATAGTTAATATACCAGCTAGTAGATTAGGTATGCCTAGTTTAGTGTGTAGCAATGCTGTAACAAGCCCAGCGATTGCACCACCGATGATTGCTAGCATAAGCCCTATAAATGGATTTACGCCATTAATTAAGCATATAGCCATAATAGCCGCACCCATAGGGAACGAGCCATCTACTGTTAAATCTGGGAAGTCAAGTATGCGGTATGTGATAAATACACCAAGTACCATTATACCGTATATCAAGCCTTCAATTAAAACGCCATGTATCATTATTTTGCCTTTTTTATTTACTTGTTAGTGTAGTGTTTTTTATAATGTGGTTTGCTTTACTAACCATATCAGCAGGTATTTCAATATTTAACGCTTCAGCTGCATCAAGGTCGATAAGCATTTCATAATCTTTCGGATCTGTAAGCACAACCACAGGCATATCTGCTGTGTTTTTACCGTCCATAACTTGTAACACCATTTCACCAGTAGCACGCCCTAAGTTGTAATAGTTGAAACCTAAAGCAAGAAGTACACCACTATCTTTTGATGATGTAATATCAGCAGAAAATACAGGTACTTTGTTTTGTAATGCTGTAGTAGTTAACGCACCAACACCAGATACTAATGTGTTATCGCTAACGACGTAAAAAGCATCTACTCTGCCGATTAAGCTTTCTGCAGCTTGTTTAATTTCTGATGTGTTTGAAATAGTTGCCGGTATAAACTCGATACCAAGCTCTTCACAAACAGCTTTAGTTTGCTCAGCTAGTGAAATTGAGTTACTTTCAGAACTTGTATAGATAAAACCAAGCTTTTTGAATGGTACAAGTTCTCTAAATGCCATTATTTGCGATTTTACAGGGATAGCATCAGAAGCGCCAGTAATATTATTGTAACCTTTATCCATACTTTCAACTAAGTTTGCAGATACAGGGTCTGTAATTGCAGAAAATATGATAGGTTTATCTGTGATAGCGTTAGCGAGTGCAACAGCAATCGGCGTAGCGATACCAATGTTAATATCTACTTTATCGGCCTTGAATTTATTAGCGATAGATGCTGCTGTGTTAATATCACCATTTGCATTTTGTAAATCATAGACTACATTTTTATTGTTTTCTTTAAGTACGTCCATAATGCCTTTTTCGACATCGTTTAATGCTGGGTGGAAAATAATTTTTGCAATGCCAATTTTTGTAGCATTATTATCAGTCGTTGTTGTTTCAGCAACTTTCTTTTTACAACCAACAATTGAAACAGTCAATACACCAATAGTAAGTAATAGTAGTAATTTCTTCATATGTTCACCTATAAAATATTATTTTTCTTTGAACAAATTATATATCACGAAATGATTATATAATAAAGAGTTAATTTGTGTATTTATGTTAAAAATGGATAATTATTTTAAGTGTTATGGAATTTATATGACAATATAATAACGAAAAAAGGGCAGATTAAATATCTGCCCTAAATGGTGTAATGCTAAATAATTGTTACAGGAGTTTTCTTCTTAATTGCAAATGACGGTATAGTATTATCTATACTGCCAGTTTTATATGCATAAGGAAATTCCTCTTGGTTTAGTCTAACGGCATCTGGGTTGCTTTGTAGTAGCACATCAATATCGCCAAACTGTAATGCTCTTGTAGGGCAAGCAGCAACACAAACTGGTGATTGTTCATCAATCGTTACACGTTCCCAACAATATGTACATTTCTGTACTGGGTGTTGAATTTGCCAGCCTTCTTTTTGTTGTGTTTCTTGCCTATCATCTGCTATTTGCAATGCAGAGAATGGGCAAGCAGATATACATGCACGTAGTTGTATACATTTTTTTCTATCAACTAAGACTATTCCATTATCTAGTTTGCTAATTGCGTTTACAGCACACGCTGGTAAACATGCAGGCTCGGCACAGTGGTTACACGCCATAGTTAAGTTGTTAAATACAGGCGTATTAGTATCTACTGATATAGATTCATAAGCTTGTTGCTTACGCCAGCGTACTGGTCCCGGGTTTACGTGGTGCCAATCTTTACATGAAACAGAACATGCATTACAACCAATGCATCTTGTCTGGTCAAAATAAAATCCATATTGCATAATCTATCTCCTTATACGTTTACTTTAGTTATTGAAACCATAGCAGACTGTTGAGCGTTACCATGGTCTGCCCTAGATGGTTTAGATGCCATCAATGTGTTACAGTTGCCGCCTACATCGACAGTTTTGCCACTAATATCACGTGGGTCGAACCAGCAACCTTGGTGTAATCCAACAAATCCGCTAACGCATCTATTTGTTTTGCGTATAGTGCAATAAACTGAGCCTATTTCGTTAGATACCTCTACTAAGTCGCCATCGTTGTAGCTTGCAAAATCGTTCGGGTTTACCCAAATATCTGCGTATGAAGCTATAGTTGAAGCGTTAGTAACTGGTAAACCGTTGCTACCTATCATAGAGTTTATTGCTGGGAAATCATTAAAATTACCTGTTGGGTCACTAGATATTGCGTATGTACCAGCATCGTTACCAGAATATAATGCGCCACCAATAACACTATGGGTAAGCTCACGTAAGTATGGGTTTTCTGATAATGATGAGTGCGCTCTAAACCTATCGTGTGTCGTTGTTAATAAGTATCTGCCCTCTAAAGCTGTGCTATCAGATAAACCGTATGCATCCATGAAGTAATCTTGATAGTTGAAATACATAATAATAGGGTAGACTAACGGGCTACCTTCGCTATCAGTATTTGTTTGCCCTTGCTCATCAAATGGTAAGTAGCCATGCCATTTGCTATATAAGTTTTCATAACGCCACACTAAAGAGCCAGAATAAACATGAAACTTAGTAGATTGGTTAGGGCAAGTTTCTGTTTCTGCAAAATAGCCTGTGCCAAATCCGTATGCGTTAGTAGCATCAACTGTTGTAATATTGCTTGCAAACGGTGTTGTTGCAATAGTTCCGCTAGCAAGGTATGTATCAAGTGCTTGACGAGTTGTGCTATTTGCAACTTCAGTCGTTATAGTGACGTTTGGTACGGGTGTTTTAAATGGTTTTTCTAAAAACTCTGCCCATGTTTGACCTGCGTATGCAAAAGGAGTTGTGCCATCTGCTTTTGTGCCACTTGCAGAAAATTGTAAAAATTTATCAACTATTATATCTTTTAAGTCAGTGCCAGCACTAGCACCAGTAAATTGTGCTGCTGCACTTGCTCCACCATATGCGTTAATTAAATCACGTGCAAAATCCCATGTAGATTTTGACTCACCCGGTGCAGCTATTACATCATCAATATAAATAGAAGCACTTGAACCGTTATTTAAGTTCATAAAGTTTGGTTGCTCCCAAGAAGTTGCAGCAGGTAATACATAGTCGGAATAGCGTGCAGTTGGTGACATAAAGTTATCAAACGTAACTAGATAGAAAGCGTCTTCCATATTTGATACTTCATAATCGCCATAACCATAAGTTGGTAATGCTTCATACATCCTAGAACTATCAACAGTATTAGAGTGCTGGTTTACAGGTATGTTGCCACCTGTATTTAAAATAAACCTAAATCCAGCTACTTTTGCATTAGTGCCATCGCCCAATCTAGAAACAGTGGCACCAGATGTGTTTACGTAAGAATAATATGTACGTGTTACGCCATCAGCTGCAGAGCTATCACTAAATTCTGTTAATGCTGTACTAAGCGTGCCAGCACGAGTAACTAAACCTTTAACGCCACCATCATCAGAATATACTATTTGGTTAGGGTCCCAATCTGGTATGTTTGGTACGTAACCATTTGTAGCTAGCTCATCTTTAAATGCGTACTTAACAGCACTATGCCATTGTGTTACTGACGGTGTAGGGTTAGGGCGCATTGCTGTAACAGAGCCCCACGTTGTTGGCGTTACATCTGATACACTAAACTGTCCAGCATCTTGTGTAAAGCTAGGTGTTATACCTTGGTTCATAACGCCTGTACCAGTTCTACCCCAGTTGTTAGTTAATATCATTAGCGTTTGTAAAGCATAAAGCGTGATAACGCCTTCTGATTGTTTAAGCTGTCCACCGCTCCACTCGTTCCAAATAGGGTCGCCACTTCTGCCAGCATTTATATAAGTTTGAGCTAAATTGCGTATAGTTGCAGCAGGGATACCTGTAATTGCGGAAGCCCAATCAGCATTTTTTAACGTTTGAAAATCTTGTTTATAAGCATACTTTGTGTTAGCAGGTGTTACATATGCACATGTAGCTAAATTACGCTTTGTCTGCCCTAAATTTGTTGTATATTGGTTAGCAATATAGTTTGATGTGCCATAATCAGATAATGTTATCCTATCATCATCGCCCATAATATATGCCGATAGCGACATACCACTTGGTACTTCGTTAACTAAAGTTAAACCCGCTCCAGCAGTATTAGTTATTGAGCCATCGGTTGCATCAATATAATATTGTGGCGAATCGAAGAAACCATAAACCATTGTATCAATGTAATCTAAATCTAATGCTAATGGTCCGTTTGCAAGCGAGCCATCTGTATTAAATGTATCTGTTAGCATTTCGCCAATCATACCAATTATTAACGCAACATCAGTATATGGTAAAATTTGTATCCATGTATCTGCTTGTGAGATACCAATTTCAGAAAACTCTGGTCCAATATATGTTACATTAGATTCTGGGTCACGTGCTTTCATATCCTCTATGCCTTTTACCCATGAAAACGCTAAATGGTTATGAGTTGTAGGTGTGTTAGAACCCCACAACATAACGTATTTACCAACGCCAGCTATATCATTAGCACTAGGCGATAAACAAATCTGCCCATCTAAATTGTAACCGCTATATGCTGTGCCATACCAACCACCAGCATAAGAGCATTGATGAAATGAATAATCAGAAGTATATGCAGATGCACCACCTAATAAACGTAATGCAGGTGATACTTGATCGTTAGATGCAAATACGCCAGAATAACTTGCACCTTGTATAGGTGTGTAAATGTTACCACACGCATAAACAGCATGT
>CAYJIW010000073.1:0-2099 GCA_964370335.1 uncultured Deferribacteraceae bacterium | reverse complement strand
GTTTGTACAGCTTTCATACGCTGAGCAATCTCAGATAACGCCTCTTGCCATGTGATACGCATAAATCCGTTAGCATTACCACGATTTAATGTTTGCTTTAACGGATACTTTAACCTACCCGGATGATAAAGCCTACCACGGTAACTACGACACCTAGAACATGCGCGTGATTGTGTAGTATTTGGATTATCATTGTTAATAACAGAACCATTATATGCAGTTAATGTTTCATCAGTTAGAAAACGTACAATTCTGCCATCACTTGTAACTTGCGCCTTTGTAACGCAACGACCACCACAGTTATGGCTAGTAGTACCGTACCTGTAAACAGGATTTTCAGTATAAAACAAATCCTCTGATGTAATGCCATCATCTGTTACGATAGTATCATAAACCAATGGATCATCATCAGTGCTACAGCCATACAAAGCTCCAATACCCGAGAGCCCAGCAACTCCTTTTACAAAACCTCTACGTGATAACGGATAACCATTATCAGCCTTGTTAAGCATTTTGTTCAACTTATCCATAGACAACCTCCTTTGTCTTAACAAAATGAAAAGATACAATATAAAACACTTTATTGTTTTTAAAGAAAAGTGTCAAGATAAAATAATGGTTATTGACGTAATGTGTAAATAACGAATATGTTAGACTTAACAAAAAATATTAGAAAATTAGAAAAAAATAGTACCTATCTATAAGATAGGTACTATGGTATGAAATGCAGATAATTACTGTTGTGAATTTATTTATTACTTATAATGTTCTTTAAGTAATTCAATTTCTTTTTGATAGCCATCTAGTTCGTTAGGCGTTTCAAGCAAAATAGGTAAATCTCGTATAGCAGGGTGGTTCATAAAATTTACTATTGTTTCAAGCCCAAGTGTGCCATCGCCAATTTTTTCGTGTCTATCTTTATTGCTTGCAAAATCAACCATGCTATCGTTCAAATGGATAGCTTTCAAGTATTTTAAGCCAATAACTTTATCAAACTTTTCAATCACGCCATCTAAATCATTCTTAATATCGTAGCCAGCAGAATAAATATGGCAAGTATCCATGCATACGCCTATTTTATCTTTTAAGTTTGTGTTACTTATTAGTGTTGCTATTTCTTCAAATGAGCGTCCCATTTCGCTACCCTTGCCAGACATTAATTCATATAATACTGTAGTTTTTAAATCTTCACGCAGTATCTCGTTTATTCCGTATGAAATTTGGTCGATACCAACTTCAACACCTTGACCAGTGTGGCTACCCGGGTGAAAATTGTATAAGTTGTTAGGTATATTGTCTAAAACTTCTAAATCTTCTTTCATAGTTCTAATAGCAAAATCACGTAAACCTGCATCGTGCGAGCAAAGGTTTAGTGTATATGGTGCATGAACTAATAGCTTTGCAAAGCTATTTTTCTCCATAATATCAATTAGTTTATCAGCATCGGCTTTATCAAATGCTTTTGCTTTACTACCACGTGGGTTGCGGCTAAAGTATTGGAACGTGTTTGCACCGATTGATAAAGCTTGTTTGCCCATAGCTTCGTAGCCTTTTGATGATGATAAATGACAACCTATATTTAACATAATTTACCTCATATTTATTAATTAAGTTAAATTTTATCTGATTAAATTAGTATGTCAATAGTTTTTGATATTTTTGGCAAAAAGAAAAGGGCTATTGCCCTTTGTGTTAAACATTTCTATTTAGATATGCTGAATAATTAACAATTTTTTGTTTGTAATCTTCTTCAAATAAGTGAGAAGATATAACGAAATCTGCAGTAGAACGTGTGCTTGCAATAACAATATTGTAAACAACACATAGCCTTTCTAATGCTTTAACATCAACATCATGCGGTTGCGTTGTCATAGGGTCAATAAAGAAGATTAAGACATCAAGCTTACCTTCTGCAATATAAGATCCCATTTGCTGATCGCCACCAAGCGGTCCAGATTTTAGTTTTACAACTTCTACTTCTGGTTCAAACTCAAGTTCTTCATAAACTTCTTCTACTAATCTGCCAGTAGTGCCTGTACATATTAGCCTGTGTTTGCCAAGTTTTACAGCGTTAAATCGTACCCACTCGACAATGTCTT
>CAYJIW010000072.1:0-9136 GCA_964370335.1 uncultured Deferribacteraceae bacterium | reverse complement strand
TATCCTATTAAGTACTGAGCGTGGTAACAAATATCTTAGTGAAGTGTTTAAAGAAATGTTTGATACAAATACAATATTAGACATTATACTTTATGATGATAAAGGTAGCATATTTACATTAAACGGTAACTATATAAATTCTCAAATTAATAGTAACTTACATAAAAAGTCAATAGTAGAAACTAAAGACCATATCATTCTACACTCGCCATTTAAAGCTGTACCTACTAGAATGGGCGACCATATGAAAACTAGAAACCACACTAATAATTAATAAAAGTAGCTTAAACAAGCTAAAAACATCAGCATATTTTATTGTTATAGTATCTATCTTGCTTGAAATATTAATAATATTTTTGTATAAGCGTACAAAAAATGTTGTTGAACTATATAATGAATCAGTAATAAAATTAAAAAATGCTGAAAATGATGCTTCTACTGGCAGGTTAGCAAATATACTTGCTCACGAAATCAAAAATCCGCTATCAAGCATATCTGGGCTTATTTCGTATGCTGAAAAGAAAGAAGCAAACGAAGCAACTAAAGATATTTTATTTAAGACACAGGAAGAAATTACTAGATTGTCTACTATCGTAAACGACTTTTTAACTTACGGCAGAAATATGGAATTACAAATTGGCACAACTGATATTATTACTATCATTAATAAAACTTGTGAGTTGTTATCACATGATGCCGAAAAGAAAGATATCGAGATTTTAGTTATTGGTAATACATTTAGTATTGAAGCTGATTACAATAAACTATTACAAGTTATTGTCAACTTGATATTAAATGCTATTGATGCCTCGCCTGAAAACGATATTATTGAAATTATAGTAAATGATATAGATAAAACTGTATTAATAAAAAACAACTGTAAACAAAATAATAATGTTGATATAAACAAGTTATTTGAGCCGTTCTATACCACTAAAACTAAAGGTTCTGGACTTGGTTTATCAATTACGAAGCGTATTATTGATGCACATGAGTTTAATATAGATGTTATTGATATATTACCATTTACTATTGTAATAAGGTTTAAATAATATGGAAACATCGAAAAAAATATTAATAGTTGATGATGAAAAAAACCATAGGCTAATGTTGCGTTTGCACCTTGAAGATAACGGACACGAATGCTTTGAAGCTAGTGACGGTATAGAAGTCGAGCAAATGCTTGAAAACATCAGCCCTGATTTAATATTACTTGATATTACAATGGAAGTTATGGACGGTTTAACTCTGTTACATAGGTTGAGAGATAAAAATATCAATATCCCAACGATCATCATTACTGCCAATACAGATGTAAAAACTGCTGTATCGGCCATGAAAATTGGCGCTACTGATTTTCTTACAAAGCCTGTTGATGTTGAGGAACTACTCGATTTATCTGAAAAATTACTTTATAGTTCAACGAATAACACACAACAAAGCATAGATAATATTGATTATAAGTTTGATGGCGTCTATAAAGATAAAAACATGGTAAATGTTATCAACATGCTCAGTATGGTTGCCCCTACGGATGCAACAGTATTAATACTGGGCGAAAGTGGCACAGGCAAAGAGCTTATCGCAAAATCTATTCATGATAACTCACCACGTGCAAGCAAACCATTTATTGCTGTAAACTGCGCCGCACTTAATGATAACTTAATAGAAAGCGAACTGTTTGGACACATTAAAGGTGCATTCACTGGTGCAACAACATCACGCATTGGTAGATTTGAACAAGCACATAATGGAACAATCTTTTTAGATGAACTTGGCGAAATACCGCTATCTACGCAAACTAAGTTATTGCGTGTTATTCAAGAAAAAGTGTTTGAGCCTGTAGGTTCTAATAAATCAATAAAAACTGATGTACGTATTGTTGCAGCAACTAATAAAGATATTAAGTCATTATCTGAAAGTGGCGAATTTAGACAAGATTTATACTTTCGATTGAGCGTATTCCCTATAGTAGTACCACCGCTCAGGGATAGAAATAGCGATATTGAACCACTTGTAAATTATTTTATTAAAAAATATGCTACAGGGTTTGGTAAAAATATTACTGGTGCATCAAAAGACTACATTAACCAACTTAAAATTTATAGCTTTCCGGGAAATATTAGAGAACTTGAAAATATTGTTGAACGCAGTATAATTCTATCTAGTGATAATAAGTTATCTAAAGATACATTACCATCATTATCTACAAAACACAGCGAACTAAACTTAAAAAGTAACGAAAAAGATACGATAATAGACGCTTTGAACCAGTGTAATGGAAATAAAAGCAACGCCGCAAAACTACTTGGTATCTCTAGGCGTGCTTTATATAATAAAATTGAACAATATAAGCTAGATAATTAGTTCGTGATACTTATTCTATTCATAATATGATTTTCAGACATAGCGTTTACTATATAGTACGCCCTATCTAATGTTTTATTAGGAATTTCTGCAATCAACATAAACTTTTGTAGTTCTTCTATCGTAAGCGTCTTTGGTGTAGCTCTAAATGTAAGCGGATTTATCCAACTACCGTTCTTTCTAATCCTATAATCTAGGTGTGGTCCTGTTGAATAACCTGTTGAGCCGACATAGCCAATTACTTGCCCTTGGTCAACATCTGCACCAACCCTAAGGTTTTTATGAAAACCACGCATGTGTAAGTAGTATGTTTGATAACCGTTAGAATGCCTTAATACGACATAGTTGCCGTTGCCTTTATCGTATGCCTTTTTTTCAACTACTCCAGCTGCAGTAGCCATTATTGGCGTTCCAGAGCGTGCTGCATAATCAACGCCATAATGAGGCCTAACAACTTTTAATACTGGGTGAAATCTAGCACCAGAAAATCTAGAACTAATGCGAGAATAGTTAAGTGGAACACGTAAAAAGCCACGTTCTAGCCCTTCACCTTTAGGTGTGTAGTAACCTTTATTTTTGCCTTCATCAAAATAAATTGCACGATGCATTTTGCCTTGGTTAATAAAATCTGCTGCAACTATTTTGCCATAGCCAGCATATTTATTGTTTACGAACTTCTTTTCAACTAAGACATGATATTTATCGCCATTACGTATATCACGTAAAAAGTCTATTTCCCATTCAAATATAGTTGCGAGTTGTGATGCTAGTTCAGCACTTTCGCCATTTCTAACTACTGTATCAAATAAGTTATTCTTAATTTCACCAGATATTATTACTGTAATGATTTCTTCTTTATATTTATTTACAGTAACTGATGGTACACCTAGTTCATCGTATGAAATGATAATGTCGTTATATATATCTGCTTTGATAGTTAAACTATTATCATCAACAAGGTATTTCATACCAGCTTTTAGGATAAATTCAGAATATTGTTCACTAATTTCAGATGCGATAGAAGATATATCTGTAGATGAAAATTTATTTGAAAGCATACCGTAAAGCGTATCGCCATATTTGACTGTGTACACTTTTGCATACGCATTACTTCCAACAGTAATAAATATAATAACAAAGATTAATAATCTTGAAAACATATTAAGCACCTTTATTTGAATTCTTTCTTCTATGCACTATAACATACATTATCACCATAAGTATAAGTATTGGAAATAAATACAATGTAATAGTTTTTGTATGGGTTTTTACTAAATCTATATTGTTACCAACAAAATAGCCAACATACGCAAGTATAACAACCCATATCCCAGCGCCAAGTGCAGTATATGTAATGAATTTAGGTAAATTCATACGTACAAGCCCAGCAGGGAATGAAATATATTGCCTAACACCCGGTATCAATCTACCAACAAATGTTGTAATATCGCCATGCGTATGGAAAAACTTCTCAAATTTATCAAATTTTTCTTCGTTTAAAAAGAAATATTTAGAATACTTTAATAAAAATGTTCTGCCAAATTTTGCAGCCAACCAATAGTTTACAAGCGCACCGGCAATAGAGCCGATTATACCACATATGATTACAATAACCATATTCATCTGCCCTTGTGATACAAGGTATCCAGCAGGTGGAACAATTACCTCGCTAGGAAACGGAATAAAAGAACTCTCAATACCCATTAAAATAAGTACGCCAGCATAGCCAAGTTTTCCAATGGTTGTAACCAACCATACAACTATATTATGCCCCAGTTCAAACAAATCATCAAATAAGTTCTTAAAAAAATCCATCCCCCTGCTAACTCTCCCTAATTAGTTCATCTGCTTGTGATAATGATGCTTCTGTAACTTCGCCAGCAATCATTGTCGCAATAACATTTTTTCTATGATTTTCATCAATTTTATCTATATGGGTGATTGATACCCCATTTTCTATACCTTTCGTTATGTGAAAATGGTCACCACCTTTTGCTGCAACAACAGGTAAGTGTGTAATAACTATTATTTGCTTATTACTGCTAAGCGATTTTAACTTTTGAGCAACACTTTTTGCTGCCCTGCCACTTATTCCTGTATCAATCTCATCAAACAACATTGTATCTATGCAATCTGCATCTGCAAATACTTCTTTTAATGCAAGCATAACACGAGAAACTTCACCACCAGAAGCAACTGTAGATAACGCCCCTAAATCAAATCCACTATTAGTAGATATGAAAAACTCTGCTGTTACACCGCCAAGTGCGTCAAGTTTGCCTGTTTCTGTAAAACGCACCTCAAATTTGCTTTGCGGTAGTTCAAGTTCATCAAGTATTGCAACTACTTTACTAGATACTTCGCTAGCTTTATCTTTGCGAAGCTTATTTAAAATATCAGCTTGTTGTAATGCTATTTTTTCTAGTTCATTCGTTTCATTTTCGATTACTCTTAACTTATCGGCAGAAAATGTAACATTATTAAGCTTTTCTTCTATTTCATCTTTATGTTGTAATACACTTTCAAGCGTTCCGCCATACTTTTTGGTAACTGCTGCCAACTTGAATTTTCTTTCGTTTAGATTATTCAACTCATTTGGCGACAATGTTTGGTTATCAAACACGCCCTCTATATATGATACAGCATCTTTTATATAACTTTCTGCACTAGATAGGCTTTCACTAGCTTTTTCAAGCTCTTTAGAAGCCTTAGATACATTAAAAATTTCTTTCTCTGCTTTGCTAACAAGCGATAATGCAGATACTTCGCCCTCTTTTAACACATCTATGCATAAAGCTGTAGCGTTTCTAATATTTTCGATATTAGATAAAAATTCAATCCTATCGCTGATGACGCTATCAAACTCTAGGTTAATATCTAAAGAGACAATTTCTTCTAGCTGAAATTCATAAATTTCTTTTAATTTACTTGTTTCAGCAATTTGTTCTTGAAGTTGTTTCAACTCTGTATATTTATTATTATAGTTTTCGTATGCGACACTATAACGAGATAATGCCTGTTTGTCGATAAAATAATCTATAAATGATAGATGTTTAGCCGAATTGAATAACACTTGGTGTTCATGTTGCCCGTGTATATCAATAAGGTATTCAGATATTTCACGCAATTTATTTACTTGTGATACTCTGCCATTAATAAATATTTTATTTTTACCAGCATCATCACTTTCTCTTGAAATAACGAGTTCATCTTCTATATCGAATTGTTCTTTTATGTCATCAGGGATTTTACTTACATCAGTGAACATACCTTCAACGAACAGCTTTTGTGATGGATCACGTAAAACTGCACGGTTTAGTCTATCACCCATTAAGAATTTTAATGCGCCAACTAATACCGATTTACCAGCACCTGTTTCGCCAGTGATTACGTTTAATCCTTCAGAAAACTCTAAGCTAGCAGACTCTATAACTGTTAAGTTCTTAACTGCAATGTATGTTAACACTCGCCTAGACCTCCCCAGCCTAGCTTATCTCTAAGTATATTATAGTAATTACGGTTTTTGCCAGATGCAATATGCGCATACACGAGCGAGCGTTCAACCTTAACAGACATTTCGCTTGTTAAAGGTTTTACAATCTGCCCATCGTACGTAACAAACGCTTCTACATTTGGGCTTTGAATTTTTATTTCTATCTTACTAGTGTGTGGCACAACGATAGGACGCATTGTTAACGCATGCGGACAAATTGGCGATAAAATTATCGTATCCATATCAGGATGCACAATAGGTCCACCGGCTGATATTGTATAACCTGTAGAGCCTGTTGGTGTTGAAACGATAATACCGTCCGAGCGATAACATGACACTAAATTATTATCAATATAAATGCTAAGTTCTAGCATACGTGATGGTGCACCTTTATTAATAACGATTTCGTTAAGTACTTCCTCTTCATATACTAATTCGCCATTTTTATCTTTAATTTCACTTGTTAGCTTCATTCTTCTACTAATATTCAGCTTACCATCAATAAAGCTTTTTATAGTTTTTTCAACATCGCTTATCTCAAGTTCCATAATAAAGCCTAGCCTACCTAAGTTAAATGCTAAGAAAGGTATCTCGATTAGTCTAAAAAGCCTTGAAGTATATAATAGCGTGCCATCTCCGCCTAAGATAATTACAAAGTCTGCATTTCTACGCATTTCAGCAATGGTATATGCTTGTGTATCTAGTTTAAGCCTTTCAACTGTTTCACTCAAAAGCATTGGTTTTATATTATATTTTTGTAAAACTTGTAACACATTAGCAACTATTTCTGGTAAGTCACTACCTTTCATTTTAACAATTACGGCTGCATTTATCATTTTATTTCACTCTCTATCAAGTCATAGTTTATCTCTTCAACACTTTGCGTATCGTAAGTAAAGTATGCCAAGTACTCCATATTACCTTTCGCACCCATAATAGGCGAAACTGTAAATCCTTGTAATACATAGTCATAATCTCTTGCAAACGCAACTATCTCGCAACAAACACGTAGGTGTATTTCCTTATCAGACACAATGCCACCAGTTTCAACTTCGTCTCTGTCAGCCTCGTATTGTGGTTTAATTAACACAATAAACTTGCCACCTTCTTTCATAAATTGAGTTGTGGAAGGTATAATATACATCAACGATATAAACGACACATCAGATACAATATAATCAACCTTTTCGCCAACAGCGTCAAATGTGATTGTACGGAAGTTAGTATTTTCAAGCAATCTAACACGATGGTCACGTCTTAACCTATCAATTATTAAATTATACCCAACATCAATGGCATATACAACGCTTGCACCAGAAAGTAATGCAACATCAGTAAAGCCACCAGTTGACGAGCCAATATCAATAACAGAGCAATCTGTCATATCAAGTGAAAAAACATTTACTGCTTTTTGTAGCTTATAACCGCCACGACTAGCATATTCTACACGTTTTTTTAATCGTATTTCAGCGTTAATATCAACCTTATCGCCAGCTTTATCTATACGCTTATCATCAGCAATAGCAAGCCCTGCCATAATCAAGCGCCTAGCTTCGTCTATATCGGAAGCTAGCTCTCTTTGCACAAGTAAGGTATCTATACGTTCTTTGCTCATAACATACTCCTTACTTTATTATACACATTTTCTGCATTAATTTCAATATCTCTACGCAATTCTTCAACACTTCCATGTTCAACAAATGTATCTGGCAAACCAACTTTTAATATTTTTGAGTATATTCCGCTATCCATAAGCGTTAGAGCAACATGTTCACCTGCTCCGCCCCTAATAACGCCATCTTCCATTGTTACGATGAGTTTTTTATTGTTTGCTTCTTTAACAAGTTCTTTTATTGCATTATCGTTTAATGGTTTTAAAAACCTTAAGTTGATAAGCGATACGCCAATATCAACATTTGATAACATATTATACAATTTGTACGCTTCATCAAAGATGTTGCCAACAGATACAATAAGCACATCGCTACCACTAAATACAACTTCTAGTTCGCCAAGCGTTACAGGCTTATTTGCTATTGGATATGTATTAATTTTGCCCCTAGAATATCTAATCGCAATAGGAAAATCACATTCTAATGACATTTTTAACATTTCTGAAAACTCATACTCATCTTTAGGTAAGAAAATTGCTATATTTGGTATAGAATTTAATATGGAAATATCAAAAGCTCCATGATGTGTTGAGCCATCTGCACCGACTAAGCCACCTCTATCAATACAAATAGTTACAGGTAGTTTAGCTATTGCAACATCGTGTATCACTTGGTCATAAGCACGTTGTAAAAAAGTAGAATAAACTGCAAAATAAGGCTTGTAGCCGCCTATTGCTAATCCAGCAGAAAATGCAACTGCATGTTGTTCTGCAATACCAACATCAAAAAATCTTTCAGGATACTTTTCTGAAAAACTTTTTAAGCCAGTACCGTCAGTCATTGCAGCAGTTAACGCAACAACTTTTTCATCTTTTTCTGCAAGTTCTAGCATTAATTTGCCAAACATATCTGTCCATGATACAGAACTACTCTCGACCATTTTGCCTGATTCCATATTGAATGATGGTACACCATGATATATATCAGGGTCACACTCAGCGTAATTATACCCTTTACCTTTAGTAGTAACAACATGTACAATAACAGGCATGTTTTGCAAAAAACCATTATTTATTGCTTTTTCTACGTCTTTAATTTTATGCCCATCTACTGGACCTATATATTTAACACCAAAATTTTCAAATACCATGCCCGGTGAAACAAAATTGACAACGGAGCTTTCTACATGTTTTGCAAAATTAATAAACTTATCGCCTAGTGGTGCATCTTCAATAATATTTTGTATATCTTTTTTTATTGTTGTTGCAAGTTGACCATTGATAATACGTGATAAGTATGAAGCTATACCGCCAACATTTTTATTAATAGACATTTCATTATCATTCAATACTACAAGCATGTTTTTATCTTTTATGTTACTGATGTTGTTTAGTGCTTCAAAAGCAACGCCACCACTCATTGCACCATCACCAATAACTGCAACTATTTTGCTTTTATTTTTCTCATATTTATTTGTAACATGTATGCCCATAGCAACAGATATAGAAGTACTACTATGCCCAGAAATTGCTTTATCGTACTTGCTTTCACTAGGTTTGCTAAACCCACTAATACCGCCAAACTTACGCAACGTATGGAACTGATCTAGTCTATCGGTAAGTATTTTATAAATATAGCTTTGATGCCCAACATCCCATATAAT
>CAYJIW010000071.1:4496-9532 GCA_964370335.1 uncultured Deferribacteraceae bacterium | reverse complement strand
CCTGCGGTAGAGATTTCGCTACGGTCATGAAGTAGTTTTTGAATACAATGCATGTCATTGTAAAACTACGGAAGCCGAGCCTTCGCTCACTATACTGAATTAATATGCTACGCTATAATTCTACACATGTAACGATATACTTGCGAAAATATCATAATTATGATTCGCTTAGCCACATTGTAGCGTATAAACATATTCGATAATAAAATATAACAAGCGTTTTGTTGACATTGCTTTATCTAAATGGTAAACTATTCACACTAAATTAAGGTGATTAAATGTCTAACAAGATAGAAATAAAGCACGGTTCGATTAGAACAAGTTTCAAAAATATATATCCATACCTTAAACCTTATCGTTTTAGGGCATATCTAGCTATACTGCTTACTATCCCTATCGGCTCTATGGACGCTGTTATCGCTTGGTCTTTAAGGCCATACATGGATGTTGTGTTGCTGGAACAAAATACTAAAAACGGTTTAACATCATTTATCCCGTTACTAATTATTGTATTCAGCCTTACACAAAGTACGCTAAACTATATCGCTACATACTTAAACACTTGGGCAGGGCAAAAAATCACGATGAGCCTTAAAAAAGTGTTATTCAATAAACTTTTACACTATGATGCATCGTTCTTTGATAGGCAAAACTCAGGTGATATTTTGTTCCGTTTCAATAGCGATGTTGATATGGCTTGTGCTGGTTTGCTTGGCTATATCAAAATGTTTACTACAAGAATTTTCTCATCTATTTCGCTTATATTTGTACTGTTTTACAACTCGTGGCAACTAGCGATTGTCGCTATCGCCGTGCTTATATTTGCGCTATACCCTATGACAACCATACGCAAAAAAATTAAAGCGTTGATGGATAAAACTGTATTCTCTGGTGCTGCTGCAATGACTCATTTTAACGAGGCTTACAACGGTAACAGAGTTGTTACATCATACAACTTATACGATTATCAAAATAGAAAGTTCCAAACAACTCTCGATAGCCTTTTCACACTCGGCATTAAAATGATACAACGAACAGGAATATTATCGCCATTAATGCACTTCATCGTTTCTGTAGGTATAGCCGCTGTTATATGGCTTGGTAGCTATTTAATCGTTCAAGGCACTATTACTGCTGGTAGTTTCGTATCGTTCATCACTGCGTTGATATTGCTATACACGCCTGTTAAAAGCATGGGTAGCA
Organism: uncultured Deferribacteraceae bacterium; assembly: GCA_964370335.1. Classification (GTDB taxonomy): domain Bacteria; phylum Chrysiogenota; class Deferribacteres; order Deferribacterales; family Mucispirillaceae; genus CAYJDR01. The sequence goes on along the minus strand of CAYJIW010000071.1, from coordinate 8,329 downwards.
CATACACATCTGTACAAGTTGCTATGATGGCTATGGAGCGTGTGTTTACGCTACTTAAAGATGAACCAAAAATCATCAACAAAGAAAACGTAAAAGAGTTAACAGATGTGAACGGCAACATCGAATATAAAGACGTAAACTTTGAATATGTCGAAGGCAAACCTATCCTAAAAAACATAAACTTGACTATCAAAAATGGCCAAACAGTTGCACTCGTCGGTAACTCTGGCGGTGGTAAAACTACTATGGTCAACTTGCTACCACGTTTTTATGATATTAAATCTGGAAGTATTACTATTAACGGGCAAGATATTAATGATGTTACGCTTTACTCGTTGCGTGAGAAAATAGCTATCGTATTCCAAGATAATTTCTTATTCTCTGGCACTATCAGGGATAATATTCTACTTGGTAAAGCAGACGCTACTGACGAGGAAATAACTGCTGCTGTCAAAAATGCCTGCTTAGATGAGTTTATTGCATCGCAAGAACTTGGGCTTGATACCGTCATTGGTGAACGTGGCGTTATGCTATCTGGCGGACAAAAGCAACGTGTTGCAATAGCTCGTGCGTTCCTTAAAAATGCACCGATTGTCATACTAGATGAAGCTACATCTGCACTTGATAACAAGTCGGAAGCTATCGTTCAACAAGCTATTGAAAACTTGATGAAAGATAGAACTGTTTTCGTCATCGCACATAGACTATCTACTGTGCGTAACGCTGATAAAATTGTTGTTGTAAACTATGGTGAGATTGTTGAGATTGGTAATCATGAAGAACTTATAGAAAAAAGTGGCGTATACGCATCACTATATAAGACACAACTGTCGTAACTATTTAGCTAAAAAATAGTAATACTGTTTGCCGTTTTCAACTCTATTCATCATGTAGTATTCGTTATTTTGCTTGATGACTTTTGCAAATTTGCCACATTCGCTATTGTTGCACAAAAGTTTATCAAGTGATATACGTACGCTTTCGCTATCGCAAGTGGTTGGCATTTCACTAACTTTTGTTTCTATCCCTTCTGCATATCTAAAAATATCGCCTGAAAATCCCTTTATATATACAGCACCATCGCTTGCTAAACAAGGCTTTGGCATAGTATAGCTAAACTGTATAGAGCGTTGCCAAGCCCTATTTAATGCAAAAACATTCAAGTTATTATTTGATAATTCTGCAACCATACCTATACCAACAGAAAAGTTATTTGAGTCTATATCAACATTTTCATAAAAATCACCATCTTTACCTATTAGTGTTGTACCACACAAAGCATAAGGCGAGTTTTGGCTTAAAACACAATCAGTTAGCGGATATTGTCTTGTATCATCGTCTGTCATTGTGAAAAAGTTACCGTTGGAATTTACGCCATAAAACATTCCCTCTGAATAGCGTAACATATTGAACGCTAACGGAAACTGCCCTAATAGTGAAAACGTATTTTTATCATCACTAAAACCCATTATATAGTTATTATCTAGCACTACAACAGGTTTACCACCTATCATGCCAGCAGTTGCTACATTTGTACCTACATCACCATTATATAATAGCCTGCCGTTATCAGATTGCCTTATTGCAACTTTTGTGCCTGCTACTTCTATAATATATCCATTAATGTAATACGCTTTACCACGTAGAACTTTTTCATACTCTTGATACATTACACAATCGTAAGCCGAGTATAGTTGCACACTTGATACACCATCAACAAATGCTATAAAGCCTGTATTACTTACACTATAAAAGCCCTCACCTGTGATTAATGCCGAACATGATGGCATAGTGAAATGAATTTCGTTCTTTTTTAAAACTGATATTAATTTATCGTTACCAGATACACTAATTATGTCGCCATCAGAAAAAACTTTAGCGTAGGATTGATCAAAAACAACTAGGGAATTAAGTATCAGCGAAGATGATGGCATAGTGTTTTCAAACTCGCTAGGTATGTGCGCTTCAACACTTTGTGGCTCGAACGCCTTTGTAAGTTCTATTTCAACAATTTGCGGTTTAGCTGTGGCACAACCAACACTTAGTAGTACCACAGCAATTATCAAAGACTTTTTAAAATCCAATATTAAACTCTATAACGTGTCGCTGATCTGGATGTTGCCCAGTAAACGCGCCAAGTTCCTCAGTATAAAATGCGTATTCAATTTCAAAGTAATCTTTTGCATGAATACCAAGCCCAGCCGATAAGTAACCTTGGTGGATACCTGCCCTAGTGTATAATATATCCCACAAGCCTATCTGCCCACCAACATTCATACGCTTTAATATTGATTTATCCTCGTTTGCATTAAATAGCAAGTCGACAAATTCGACAGCAAGGTACATATCTGCAATGCCAACTGATGGCGCAATAGATAATGATGCGTTCAACGTGTAGTCAATCTTGTCTAGTAAGCTTCCAAATGCTTGATAACCAAAATCGTTAAATGATACCCCAATGCGTGGGTTTAAAACTTTGTATGGTATGGTGTACATAACGCCGACAGAGCCAAGTACTGCCCAGCCTGTACCATCTTTTGTAATCTCGCTCAATAAATCTTGCAAACCATTGCTAGCAAGGAAAATATCTGCTAGTTCAACAGCTGTATATGATTTTGTAACGCCCATGCGGTAAAGCCCTTTTAAACCAACGCCAATAGAGAGTGAATCGTCAAAGAATTGTATAGCGTAACCAGCAGATAGCCCTGCATCTGCTTGTAAATCAATAGCTATTTCTGGTAATACTTGTACATTGTACGCTAATGCGTTCACATTTGCTGTTGCAAAAATACCTATTGTAAAATTTTTCATTGTATATGCTGGGAAAAAAGTAAACGGAACAAAATTGAGATACTCACCTGAAAGTGCTTTCAGTTTTTCCTCAAGATATGCTGGGTCTTCAAGATTTGTAGTGCCACCAAGTAGCTCATCAAATATATCGTAACTTCTAGTTATTAAGTGGTTGTTCATGCCAACTGTAAACGCTAGCAAGTCAACATCCCATGCCTCAACATAGCCTAAGCCCGCTGGGTTATAGAATGGTGCATATTTGTCGTTACTCATGCCATAAAAGGCGTTACCCATGCCTAGCGCTTGCGTAGAGCGCATTATACCACGATATTCATGAGTCAGCCTTGTATCGTTTGCATAAACTATTGTGCTTGATAGCAAAAATAGCATAACAAACGACGTTTTTAATAGTCTGTTCATATTATTAACCTTAATTTGTATTACCTAAACCATTTGCAAGGTAATTGGAAAGCGATTCTGGAGTAACTTGACCAGTTTCGTCTTCTAGTTGGACAGAGAAATCATTAAATAACGTAACAAAATCGCCTGCACCCGGTGCAATTTCGTTCAATAAGCCAGCAGTATCTTCCATAGATTTAAGGTTGGCTTGCAACTCGTCAATCAGTTCTTGTTGTTCTGCAGTTGATAATAATTTATACTCCTCAAGTACGACTTCTGTAGTCACTCCGTTATTAACAATAGATTCACGTAGAATATCGCCACTAATTTCTTGGAAACCCGTAGTCGCATCTGTAACCACTAATACTAAAGAAGATGTAAGCATAACGGTATCAGCAGCTGCAGCCATACCACAAACAGTAATCATATTAGCAGAGTTATTTAATCCTGCGTTACAAACACGCAACACATCTGCATATTCTAGCCTTATTAAATCAACAATATCTAACGAGATTTCGTTAACACCCATAAGACGTTGTAACATAGTATATGGGTCGATAGCCTGTGTACTTTGCGTTGTTAAGGTTTCAAACACGTTTGTAATATCCATGCCTGTTAATGCAAGCCTAGAGCTAACGTACCAG
>CAYJIW010000071.1:0-4486 GCA_964370335.1 uncultured Deferribacteraceae bacterium | reverse complement strand
CGTACCAGTACGCATCATCGTCCACCCAGTTTGATTCTTGTTTTTGCCTAAGAATATCTACAACTTTGCCATATTCGCCAGATTCAAAAGCATGCTTTAATTCGTACGTAACTGCTTCGTTTGTTTGTTGGTTATCAACACCGTAAAATAAGTTGCCGCTATCGCAGCCATAAAGAAAAAAAGAAAATAAAACGAAAAATAAAATATGCCTTCTCATAGTTATCACCTCCAGCGTATTTATTCCTATATTATTATATAACACAATTTATTGATTTGCAATTAATAAAATTTGCAACTAAAACCCTATAAACTTTACCTCACACTCTAACATGATGCCGCTTTTCTCAAACACTTGTTGCCTAACGTAATTTATTAATGCGTGTATGTCGTGGGAAGTAGCGTTATTGTTATTTAATATGAAATTTGCATGTTTATCAGAAACTATTGCACCGCCGATACTGTAGCCTTTTAGGCCAGCATTTTCAATTAAAGTGCCAGCATAGTTGCCTTCTGGACGTTTAAAAACTGAGCCACAAGAATATTTATCTATTGGTTGCTTTTCATTTCGCCTTTTTAATATGTCCATTTTGGATTGATTTAGTTCAATTTGTGGTGAGTTTTGTAACTGAAAAGTTGCGGAAATTATTATTGTATTATCTAGCCCACTTGATTTACGATAGCCAAACTCACATTCGCTATTATTTAAAGTGTGGATATTACAATTATTATCTAACACAGTTACTGTTTGTAGCGTATCTTTTATTTCTTGCCCAAATGCGCCAGCGTTCATTTTGATAGCGCCACCAACTGTACCCGGTATGCCAGATAACAGCTCTAGCCCACCTAGCGAGTTACTTATGCAATAGTTTACTAACGCAACTAAGTTTACACCTGCACCAACTGTAACAGTATTATCAGTATGGATTATTTTGTTATCAAGCTTTAGTGTAGATATTATTAAACCATCGTATCCATCATCGCTAATTAATACATTAGCGCCACCGCCTAATATTTCGTAACTTTCGTTATGCTCTTTTGCCCAGTTTAAAGCGTATTTTAGTTCTTCCACATTAGTAGGTTGTGAAAAATATTTTGCGTTACCACCTGTTTTATACGTACAGTATTGTTTAAGTGATACGTTTTCTAATATCAAAGTTTAGCCCCTGAAAGTGCTGTTTTACAACCTGTTGTGCAATCTGCATAATGTTTTGGAAACTCAATTATCAGCTGGCGTACTTTGTCCATAAATTTTCTGCCTTCTTCAATTATTTCATCAGCTGTAAGCCGAACATTGCTAATACCAGCGGCAGCGTTCACAACAACACCAACGCAACTATAGCATATTTCTGCTTCACGAAACATTGCAACTTCTGGAAACAACGTCATACCTACAACATCTGCACCTAACATTCCATAAGCTTTTATTTCTGCAGCTGTTTCAAGTCTAGGTCCGTTAGTACAAACATAAATACCTGTGCTATCAAGCTCTATGCTTAGCTTTTTACATGAACTTATTATAGATCTACGCACATGTAAACACCTTTATCAGTAGTATTAAATAATGTCCTTTCTCTACCAGATGTAAAGTCCATTGCGTTATCAATTAAAACTAGCGAACTAGATGTATATCTTGGATTTATTCCACCAACTGACGAAAATGATATTACGCAATCAACACCCAGCTTTTTAAAAGCATCAACATTTGCAGCATAGTTTACTTGCGATGGTTGCAAATGATGGTTTACACCGTGCCTACTTAACAAAAAATATTCAGCATCTTGCGTTTTATAATGCTTAAACGGAGATGACGGTTCACCATAACTTGTTTCAACAGTTACTTCACCTATTGGTTCGATACCTGTAACATTTTCTAACCCACTTCCCCCAATCACACCTATCTTTAGCATAAATCACCTCGTCTTAAATATTTTTGGTAACTGCAAATCGTAATACATGCAATACAACCTAAAAGCTGTAACAAATATTGACGTAACCAATATATTGATATTAGAGCTAACATTTAACAAATCTAGCCCTAAAAACATAAACCCACCAAGCATACTAGCCGATGCATAAACTTCCTTTTGCAATACGAACGGTACTTCCTTTGCTAGCACATCACGCATCATGCCACCAAAAGTAGCTGTCATAATACCAAACAATACTACGCCATACCAAACTATGCCATGCGACTGCGCAATACTAGCACCAATACATGTAAAAACGCCTAGCCCAACAGCATCACTAACATTTAATAGCCACATATTTTTTTCTACAATGTGAGCCATGAAAAATATTACTAACGTCGCAAGTATTACCACCAGTAGATACATGCCATCGTTAAATACGAACGGTGGCACTCTATCAAGCATGACATCACGTATCGTACCGCCACCAACGGCAGTAACTAGCGCTAGCACAAACATGCCATATATATCCATATCTTTTTTGATACCTAACAATGCGCCAGATAACGCAAATGCAAATGTTCCTGCTATATCAAAAATGTATAAAAAATTCATATCCATAATATCACTAATTCTTAACTAATTTTATTCGCCTATCGCAACGGTTTGCAATTTCTTCATCGTGCGTAACTATTATAACTAATACGCCTTGTTTTGTCAAACCAGCCAATATATCTATAACAGCATCGGAGTTTGCTTTATCTAGGTTACCAGTAGGTTCATCAGCTAGCAATATCTTAGGCGAATTTATTAAAGCCCTTGCAACAGCAACCCTTTGTTGCTCGCCACCACTAAGTTCTGATGGAAAATGGTGTAACCTATCCGCTAACCCTACGTGTGACAAAATATCTTTTGCTTTTTCTTCAGTAACTTTTTTATCGCCACCAGCAATAAGCATTGGTAGCATAACATTTTCTATTGCAGAAAACTCATCTAGCAAATAGTTATGTTGGAATACGAACCCCATTTTGCTACCACGATACTTGTTTAGTTCGTTTTCTTTCATGCTGTATATGTCGTTACCATCAAATATTACGCTACCAGATGTTGGCGTATCTAGTCCGCCGATAATGTTCATAAGTGTAGATTTACCAGCGCCAGATGCACCTGTCAACGCTATTATCTCGCCAGTATTAAACTGCTCTGATATGTTTGTAAGCACCTTTAAAGTGCTACTAGCTATAACGTATTCTTTTGATATATCAACAAGTTGTACTAATGACATTGAAAACCCTCGCTAATCATTTCTGAGTGCCACTATTGGCGGATACTTAACTGCTTGCCTTGCAGGGAAAATCGACGCTAAAAATGATATAGTAACTGCACAAGCTGTAACTAATAAATATACGCCAAAGTTCATATCAACAGGTATTTTTGTCATACCAAAATATACATCTGACTGTAGCTTAATCAACTCAAAATTGCGTAACACAAACGATATTGTAAGTGCCAACAAATTACCTAGTATCGTGCCAGTTATGCCGACTATCAGCCCTTGCCTGACGAATACGCTAGTAATAAAATTACCGCTTGCGCCATATGCACGCAATATTGCTATATCTTTGCGTCTATCTTTTATCGTAATAGAAATCATACTAATGATGTTAAAAGATGCAACAATAACAATTAGTGTAAGCACTATAAACAGCGCTAGCCTTTCAAGTGCTAGTGCGCTAAAGACGCTTTGGTTCATGCTTATCCAATCCCTAGCCCAGTAAGGATATTTTAGCACACTTGATATTTCATCGGCAATAAGAGTTGACTCGTTTGCATCAAAAGTTGATACGCTCAACCCAGATACGCTATCGCCCATTCTAAAAATATCTTGTGCCGATTGGATAGAAACATACGCAAATTGCGAGTTATACTCATACACACCAGTATCGAAAAAGCCTGCCACGACAAACTTCTTCATTTTTGGAACTAATCCAAACGGTCCTCTTGAGCCATGCGGGCTGATAACTGTAACTTGTTCGCCTTGAAACACATTCAACCTTAACGCTAGTTCTCTACCTAACAATATTGTTGGCATACCGTTTACATGCGTTGATAAGTTGTCCATAGAGCCACTTGTTACAAATGTTTCTAGTTTAGACACATCTTTTTCTAGTTGTGGTTCTATGCCATTTATTAATGCGCCCTCGACAGTTTTTTCAGAAGATATTAGCACTTGGCTAGTGATATATGGCGATATACCTTTGACGCCTTCAACACCTTTTGCCATTTCTAGTAGTGGTTTATAGTCGTTTATAGCTTGCCCATCAAAGCGAACTATCTTTATATCAGAGCTTGTGCCTAAAAGTTTTTCACGCAGGGTATCCATAAAGCCAGACATCACGTTTACAACGATGATAAGCGTGGCTACACCAAGCATAATACCTACAATAGATGTGATAGATAAGAAAGACATCAATTTGTTACGTTTCCTAGTCTTAATATATCGAAACGCTAACATATTTTTTGGATTCAAGTTAATGCCTCCATAGCATAAATAAAACGTATGCCGTTATATATAATAT
>CAYJIW010000070.1:0-9683 GCA_964370335.1 uncultured Deferribacteraceae bacterium | reverse complement strand
TTGATAGTAGTGTGAGAATTTTACGATAATAATCGTCAGACAATATTGATGAGTATTATTGTGTTTGGTGGAATATTTTTTGCGTTTTACTGGACTGATTTTTTTATTAATTCTAAAGTTAAATCGTATAACTCAGAAGCAGAACAAACTTACGAAAGACTTGGTAAAGTTATGGAGCTTACTGCAAAGCTACGCACAAATAATGCTACTCAAAATACTATGGACACAGGCTTGCTATCATTTTTGCAAAAATCAAGCGAAAACAGTGGCATGGGTGATAGGTTGGCGAACTTACGTGCTGTACCGTCAAATGACGGTGTCGAGCATGCATCGCTAAGGCTAGAGAACTTATATTACGACGAAATGATTATGTTTATTGTGCGTATAGAAGCGTTTGATAATTTATATGTTAAATCGCTCACATTTAACAGAAGATACGATAACGAACAAAAAGTTGACGTCACACTCGAAATAGTAAAATCATAAAAGGATTAATAAATGTTAAGAAAAATTATTTTTTCATCAGCAGTTTTTTTGTTTAGTGCATTACTTGGCTTAATAGTCTTTTTCCCGCTTAATCAAGTGGCTGAAAAAGCTATTAAATCATACGTTTCGTTAAATAGACTAGAGTTTGCATACGATGAGATGAATATTACTTTTTTTGGTGCAGATATCAGAGGTATAGTTTCAAAAGATTTAATTATTGATGAAATTAAAGTTAATTATAATCCTATCGGCTTACTATTAAGGCGACTTAGTTTCGAGGCAGAGTCACCATTTTTTCTTGCAGAAGGTAGAATGGCTGGTAATAACCTAGAGGCTGAATTTACAGCATCTGTTGGCGCAATAGCAGAACTATTAAAAACTGAAGGTAGCGGTAGTTTTACTACAAATATCGCATATAATGTAAAAAGTGGCGATGGTGATATTACATTAGATAGTGGCGCAATAACACTTGTACACCCATTGATAAATGTTGATGTAGACTCGGTTGAGGGAGATGCAACAATAGTATCAAACAAACTAACGATAAATACGGCTGAGGCAGTTGGCTCAACAAGCTTATCTGCTGAAGGTACGATAAATATTAACCCTAATGTTATAGATATGTCGTTACTCGATATTAGAGGAACAGCAAGCCTTTCTGGTCTAACAGTTCCATTTACTCTTGTTGGCACTGCAAAACGTGCTAGGCTCAATATTACAAACTAATCAATAATCGGAACGCATAAATATTTGCGTTCCACTTTTCTCACCTATTTTATAATCATAACAATTTTAAACACAGTTATTTATAAATAAACTATGTAAACTACTAATGATAAAGAAGTTTTAAAATACACAATTAAATAATTTTCATAAAGCCTAAAAAATATAGTACAAAACAATTAACGGAGGTTAAAATGAAAATGAAATTTATTTACAGTGTACTATTTATTATGTGTAGTGCGACAACAGTGATGGCAGATGGCCATACAAACAAATCAGGCGATATGGATCAAGTGTACGAAATATTTACTATATTGCTTATTGATGAACCAGAAAAAAAGGAAAACTGGTTTGAGCGTAAGTATCATGAAGTTGATGACAAAGTAAAAAGTGAATACTATAAACACTTTTTTGAAATCACAGAAGCTGTCAAAAAAGATAGGATGTTGATAGTATCTGATGCTAATAAGCTAGCAATGGCGGTTGAAGCAGGTAATAGCAAAGATACGATGACGCAAGCCAATAACCTTGCAGGCGTTGTTGTTACGACGACAACTCATATTAAATTGTTTGCGCATAGCATGATGAAAAAAGCTGGGCATAAAACAGAAATGTTTTCAGATTTGTTATATGGTGAGGACGAAGGCGAAAAGCTATTACGTCATGATGCACCAATGTTTTCAGAAGATGCTATAGACAGTATTTATGACTTATTTGACCATGCAAAAGTTGATACATCTGGCGAAAGAAAAATTAAGGCAGAATATAAAGACAAAGTAAAATTAGCTGAAAATGAAGTCAAAAATACGTATAGAAAATATTCTGGTTACTTTTTAGTTAGTATCGCAAGTGGTAAAGAATATGAGCAAGGAAAAAAAGAATATATGGACGCAATGACTAAGCAAATTATGCTAGGCGCAGAAATATATGGTAAGGCGTTATCTATGCTATCTTCTAGTGATAAGAAAAAAGTTATAGAAAAACGTAAAATGATGACTGATAAAATGTTAACAAAATTTATTAAAATGTAAAAGAGTAGGGAATATTAGTTTATTTCCTAATTTACCCCTCATCCTCTCCTCTTACTTTAGTGGTCGCTTCTTCCCTAAGGGAGCGACCACACTTTCAACAAGTTATTCATTTTATTTTGAAAAAAAATGATAAAAAATTGTAATTATGCTAGAAAAAAATGTAAATATGTGTCACAATGTTAATCTAGTTGTATTATTCAAAGAGGTTTTTGTTTTGGGCAACCCATTTTTATTAGATTTTCATGATTTAGTTACAAAAGCAGATAAAATAAAGCAAAATTTATGGGGCGATAGAGTATTTTTTATCCGTAACATACACTTGAATTACACAAACATATGCACTAGCCATTGTAAATTTTGTGCTTTTGCTAAAAATGTTGGCGATGATGGTGCTTATTCCATGACACCAGATGAAGCTGTTGAATATGTCGCTAATCATGGGCAAGAAGCTAACGAAGTACATATCGTGGGTGGTTTACACCCACATTTTCCGCTTAGCTACTATACTGATATGATTAGTGCTTTAAAAACAAATTTTCCTAATATTGTTGTTAAAGCATTTTCAGCAGTAGAGATTGACTATTTTGCTGATATTTCTGGTAAGTCAATAGTTGAAGTGCTTCATGCGTTGCGTGATGCAGGGCTTGGAATGATGCCCGGTGGTGGCGCAGAAATATTTGCACCAGCAGTCAGGAATAAAATTTGTCCAGAAAAAATACCTGCTGATAGATGGCTAGAAATACACGAAATTGCACATAAAGAGGGCATTGTAACTAACGCAACCATGCTATATGGACACCTTGAAAGTGTTGAAGATAGATATAATCACTTATTAGCACTACGTGAGTTACAAGAAAAAACTAACGGATTTTCAGCTTTTATACCGTTATCATTTCAACCTGATGATACATTTTTAAATGGTCATCCGCACTCTACAGGTATCGAGGATTTAACGACTATTGCAGCATCTCGCATAGTGTTAGATAACGTACCGCACATAAAAGCTTACTGGGTTATGCTTGGAGCAAAAACAGCACAACTGTCATTAAGAATGGGTGCTGACGATTTAGACGGTACTATTGTTAAAGAAAATATTGCAAACGCTGCAGGTGGCAACACTAGCGAGGCTATGACAGCAGATGAACTTATCTATATGGTGAAAGCTGCTAATTTGATACCTGTTGAGCGTGATTCATTTTATAAGGAAGTTAAAAATTATGGCTGATATTATTATTGCTAACCCTACTGCAAACTTGTTTTTAGTTGGACAAAAGCTAATATCAAAAGGAACTAAGGTGGAGTTTGTTTACACTGATGAACTACCTATCACATGTCCGCAAAAGGTTTATTATTTTTACGATAATCAAATTACATGTTACTCTACAGAAACAGAGCAAATTGTTGATAAAATTGATTTTGTCATGTCATTAAAGCCTAGTATGATGACAAAATGGAGCATGTTAAAGTTTAGCTCATACCTACAAGGTGTTAACCCTAAGCTTGCGCAAGGTAGCGTTAGAGATGTCGCTATGCTTAAATCTGGTTGCTTAAAATATAGAAAGCACAGCAAAAACTATGAAACTTTTCCTACACTTAAAGATGTTGCTAAAAAGTTCCAATTAACAAAAATTATTGCTGGTGCAACAGCAGAACCATCACGTGAAAAAATATGTTTTTGGGAAACAGATTTTGAAATAGACGTTACCATTGGTAAAGATTATTTTGTTATGGCTAATGAAAAAACTTATGTGGAAGTATTTAATCATAATGGGCAATTAGTCACAATTTCAGAAGATAGGGAACATATTGACAAAATAAGTAAAATTGTACCTATGTTTAAAAAGTTTAAATTTAAAAAGATTGAAGAACGTAATATTACTAGAAACTTCAATCCATGGATAAAAAAATCTGATATACAAAATGTACAGATATTAAACGACTATAGCTATGGGCTTACATCTGTTAGTATGCCATCACCATGGTATGAAAAAGTTGCAACAACTATAGATGTCGAAAAGCAAAAACCTAACAAATAAGCAATCCGTTACGTTGCCCAGTAACACCCAAAAAATAAAGGATGTGTGTTATGAAAAGAAACGAAGCAGTTGCAGGCTATTTTTATCCAGAAGATAGCGAAAGTATTATTACATTTATCGAAAAACATATCGAAGATGTTGAACAAAAACATTATAAAACAGTATTAGTTCCCCATGCTGGTTATATCTACTCTGGCAAGACAGCAGTTAAAACATTATCAAGAGTAAAGCTTACAGATACGGTAATCATACTTGCAACAAATCATACTGGATTTGGTGAAAGTATTGCTGTGTGGAGTGATGGCGAATGGGCTACACCACTTGGCGATATAAAGGTTGATAACATACTTGCAGAACAAATTATTAACACATCACTTGCAAAACCAGATATAGTAGCGCACGTTCGTGACCACGCTATTGAAGTTATTTTGCCAATATTAAAATACTTGAAAGATGATATTAAAATAGTCCCAATTAGCGTGATGGGTATGAATCCAGATAGATTGGCATCGTTAGCGCTTGATCTGCATAAAATTGTTAGTGATTGTACAGTTATCGTTAGCACAGATTTTAATCATTATGAAGATAAGCAAACTACTGATGCTAAAGATTTTTTAGCAATAGAACACATATTAAATGTTGACGCATACTCTCTATATGACAAAGTAATGGATAATAGTATAAGCATGTGCGGTATTTATCCTACTTTTTTAGCGCTTTGTATGGCAAGTAAAAATGGTGCTAGCGTTGGCGAATTAGTTGAGCATACAACAAGTGCTGAAGCCTCTGGCGACGAATCGTCTGTTGTTGGCTATGCAGGTATTTTGATTAAGTAGTATCACACAGGAGCATATATTATGAGGGTAAAAAAAGCAGTTTTTCCGGTAGCGGGGTTTGGTACACGTATGTTACCAGCTACAAAAGCAATACCAAAAGAGATGATTACGCTTATTGATAAACCGCTTATCCAATATGCAGTAGAAGAAGCAGTCGACTCTGGCATTGAAGAAATAATATTTGTAACTGGCAGAACAAAAAAAGCACTGGAAGATCATTTTGATGTTAGTGTGGAGCTGAACGAGTTGCTAAAAAGTAGTGGTAAAACAGATTTGCTTGAGCATGTAAACCATATTAGCAACATGATAAATGTTATATATGTTAGGCAAAAACAAATGCTTGGGCTTGGTAATGCAATATTGCAAGCTAAGGATATTGTTCGTGATGAACCATTTGCAGTTATTTTACCAGACGACATTATCATGTACGATAAGCCAGTTATTAAGCAACTTATTGAACAGTACGAACAATATAAAAAACCGGTTATATCACTTATGGAAGTTGATAAAAATGATGTATATAAATACGGTATCGTTGATGTTAAAGAAAAAGTGAGTGATAGGCTATGCTTGCTTAAAACAATGGTAGAAAAGCCTGATGTTGCAAGCTCGCCTTCAAATAGTGCTATTATAGGTAGATACATTTTGACACCAGAAGTTATGGAAGCATTAAAGGATATGAAGCCATCGGTAGCTGGCGAAATACAGTTGACAGATGCACTTAGGGCAGTTGCGTTATCGTCTGGTGTTTACGGTTATCAGTTTGAAGGTAGGCGATTTGATTGTGGCACAAAAGATGGACTGTTAGAAGCGACACTCAATTTTGCAAGCGTAGATGATACTTTAAGAGATGTTATAAAAACAACTGTTGAGAGATTAGGGATATAGTTAATATCAATTTAGGATTGGTGAAGTATGTCAAATTTTATAGCTATGTCAAGCAGTATTAAGATAATTCGTTGCGAAAAGGCTGTCCCAAGCAGATACTTAGCTGATGGTAGCGATGATGTGATGCGTTTTCCACCAGCAGATATTTGCATTAATGGCGATATGGTGCAAATATGTGTAGAAGTGCCGGGCGTCGAAGCAGAAGATTTATCAATTTATATCTTTGAGCATTTTGTAGTTATTGAAGGTGTTAAATCTCGTGATAAAAGAAATATTAATAATAGGTACTTAATGTTAGAGCGTCAATTTAGTGAGTTTCGCAGAATTTTTAAGCTACCATTCAACCCGAAAGGGTATAAAACTGAACTAGCTGATGGTGTACTGCATCTTACGCTACATGCATTAGCTTAAAACTTGGAGGATAAATATTATGACAGATAGAGAATTTGAATTACCAAGTACATTACCGCTTTTAGCTGTTAGAGATATAGTTGTTTTTCCTTATATGGTTATACCGTTGATAGTTGGTAGGCCATCTAGTATGGCTGCGGTTGAACACGCTTTAAATAACGACCATATCATTATGATATCATGCCAAAAAAATCCAGATGTGGAAGAACCAAAAAAAGATGAAATTAATACAGTTGGAACTATTGCAAATATTTTGCGTATGATAAAGTTGCCAGACGGTAAAATGAAGATATTAATACAAGGTCTTAGACGTGCGACAATAGATAACTATATTGATGAAACGCCTTACTATACAGTCAATGTGCGTGAAGATGGCGAGTCTGATAGCGAAAGCGAACTATTGCTTGAAGCACGTGTTAGGCACATTAAACAACAATTAGCACATGCTGTAGCATTAGGTAAACCGATGTTACCTGACTTGCTTGCAGTATTAGAGACTATTACAGAAGCTGGCAAACTTGCAGATATTATAGCAGCAAATTTAGGGCTAAATGTTGAAGAAGCACAAAGCATACTAGATCTTGATACTGCAGAAAAACGACTAGATAAGGTATCTGAATTTCTTAACAAGGAAACATCTATACTAGAAGTTCAACAAAAAATATTTACCGATGCAAAAGGCGAAATTGACAAAGGGCAACGTGAATACTTTTTACGTGAGCAAATGAAAGCAATAAGGCGTGAACTTGGCGAAGATGATATTAATAACAAAGAAATAGAAGAATTTACAAAAAAAATTAAAAAAGCAAAAATGCCGAAAGATGTTAAGGCTGAAGCAGAAAAACAAGTATCTAAACTTAGTAAAATGCACCACGATAGCGCTGAAGCAAATGTTGTGCGTTCATACCTTGATTGGTTAACAGATTTGCCATGGAGCATACAAACAGAAGATAACCTTGATATAACGAATGCGACAACTGTGCTAGATGAAGACCACTATGGGCTAGAAGAAGTTAAGGATAGGATATTAGACTACCTTGCACTACGTAAGCTTAGCAATAACTTAAATAGCCCTATTATATGCCTTGTTGGGCCTCCGGGTGTTGGTAAAACGTCGCTTGGTAAATCTGTTGCACGTGCAATGGGCAGAAAGTTTGTACGTATGAGTATGGGCGGTATGCGTGATGAGGCTGAAATCAGAGGACACAGGCGTACATATATTGGAGCGTTACCCGGTAAAATTATACAAGGCTTGAAAACAGCAGGTACAAATAATCCAATATTTATGCTTGATGAAATTGATAAACTAGGTAGCGACTTTAGGGGCGACCCATCTTCTGCGTTGCTAGAAGTGCTTGACCCTGTTCAAAACTTCTCGTTTACAGACCATTATTTATCGCTACCTTTTGATTTAAGCAAAGTGTTATTTATAACTACTGCTAACTTTTTAGACCCTATACCAGCGGCTTTAAAAGATAGAATGGAAATTATTCGCATACCCGGCTATACAGAAGAAGAAAAACTTATTATCGCAGAAAAATATATTGTACCTAAACAAATTGAAGAAAATGGTTTGAAAGATTACAAAATAAAATTTGATAAAGCTGCTATACTCGAGATAATCTCTGGCTATACAAGAGAAAGCGGGCTTAGAAAGCTTGAACAACTAATCGGTAAAGTATGCCGTAAGGTCGGTAGGTTAATTGTTGAAAAGAAAGGCGAAAGTTTTCATATTACTAAACGCTCATTATCAAAATATCTCGGCGTAGTTGACTATATCGGTGAAGATGAACTTAAAAATAACGATATTGGTATAGTTACAGGGCTAGCATGGACGCCAGTTGGTGGCGAAGTTTTATTTGTAGAGTGTACTCGCTTTGCTGGTAAGGGCAATATGATAATAACGGGTATGCTTGGTGACGTTATGAAAGAATCTTCAAAAGCGGCGCTGACATACATAAAAACGATAGCCGATAGCCATAATATTGATGCTGAAGAATTTTCAAAGTACGACTATCACATACATGTGCCAGCTGGCGCAATACCAAAAGATGGACCATCTGCTGGTATTACTATAGCTACTGCAATTTTATCTGTAGTGCTGAAAAAATCAGTTAATAAAAGTGTAGCAATGACAGGCGAAATAACTATTACAGGTAAAGTATTGCCAATAGGTGGCTTGAAAGAAAAACTACTTGCAGCAAAACGAATAGGTGTATCAACTGTAATTATCCCAAAGAAAAACGAAAAGGATATTATTAAGTTGCCTAAATACGTTAAATCTGCACTAGATATTATCTCTGTTGAAACATTTGAAGAAGTCGCAAAAATAGCTATTATTGATTTATAATACATCTGTTAGAGCTGATTAATGTCATTAATGGATAAAATTAGGGACAAAATATCGCTAATGCTTAATGTGGATAGAACTCCGCATATAATAGCGTTATCGGCGGCAGTAGGTATGTTTATAGGCATATCGCCGTATCTTGGCGTGCATACATACCTTGTATTACTTATTTCTGGTTGGTTTAACTTGCCGCTTTATCCTATGCTAGCTGCTGTATATGTAAACAACCCTATTACATTAGCACCTATTTATGCGCTCACGACAAAATTTGGTTTTATTATACTTGGCTATAGTAGCGAAATAGATTTTGATTGGAGCAATATATCATTATCTGCAATTCTATCAGCAGGTAAGCAATTATTTATTCCGTTTTTTGTGGGGTCGAATATCGCTGCCATTTTGTTGGCATTTTTAACGTATCCATTAGTTTACATTATGGTAAAATTGTATCGCAATAGCATGAAAAAATAAATTAATTGCAACAATAATGCAAAAAATGTTTTATTATACTTGCATTTATGCAATTTATTAGTTAAATTATGATAAGTTACGTATATATTTGTACGCATATTTTATTTAATGAAGGATGCTTATGGCAAAATTAGTTGCAGTTGCAAGTGGAAAAGGTGGTGTTGGCAAAAGTTATACAACGTCTAGCTTAGCTTTATCAATTAACGCTTGCGGTAAGAAAGCTTTATTAGTAGATGCCGATTTAGGTGGCGCTAATTTACATAATTTTGTTGGGCTTAAAGTGCCCGGTGTTGGGCTATACAACTTTATTAGAGAAAAAGTGCCTATACAAGATGTTATATTTACATCGCCTGCCGGTGTTGATTTTATCGGTGGCTCTGGTGATGTTTTAGGTATGGCACACATTACTAAGTTTGAAAAAATTAAAATTTTAACAACTCTGCAAGAACTT
>CAYJIW010000069.1:0-9726 GCA_964370335.1 uncultured Deferribacteraceae bacterium | reverse complement strand
CGAACTAATGAGCCAAGAAAATATTGATGGTGCATTAGTTGGTGGCGCAAGCTTAAAATTTGATGAGTTTATAAAAATTATTAATTTTGATAAATAATTTGTAAAATAGAATAAGGAGTAACAGAAGTTTCATGTACACGATAGTATTATCACTACACATATTTGTTTGTGTGCTTTTAATTATTGCCGTACTTATACAAGGTGGCAAAGGCACAGATTTAGGTTCTGCACTTGGTGGCGGCTCTGGCGAAATGTTTGGTCCAAAAGCGCCTGCTAATGTTATGAACAAAATTACAACAGTTATCGCATCAGCATTTTTAATGTTGTCATTAACATTGGCGATTATGTCTGGCTTAGGTAGCCAAAGTATTATGAGAAGTGTTCCAATAGATGGCTCACTTATGAATAATGCACCAGCTACAACACAAGAAGCACCAGCACAACAATCAGCACCAGCTACTGGTGGCATGCAAGAACCTGCTACAGGTAATTTAGCTGAGTAGTTTGCGATACTTATAAAAAAAATTAAGGTGGTTTGCTTTGTTTAGAAAATACATACTTTTATTATTATTGATACTTGCAGTATTTGTAGGTTGCAAAAAGAAAGAAGTTGTAGAAAGCGAACCTCCCGTATCAAACGAAGTTGCAAAGACTGAGCCAATAGTTACTGAAGAATATGGCGATGCAATCGCACAAGCAACTATTGGCGAACCTATCAATCTTATTCCAGCAATATCTTCCGACTCGGCATCTCACGAGATAGCTAGCTACGTTTACAGCGGGCTTGTTAAGTATGATAAAAACTTACAACTTGTTGGTGAACTTGCAGAAAGTTGGGAAATATCGCCAGACAATCTATCTATAATCTTTAACTTGCGCAAAGGTGTAAAATGGCACGACGGTGAAGAATTTAATGCCGATGATGTCCGTTTTACATATGAGATGATGGTATCCGACGATACACCTACATCTTACGATGCAGATTTTAGAAAAGTTAAAAACTTTGAAGTAATTGATAACTATACAGTTAAAGTTACATATCCAGAACCTTATGCGCCAGCGTTAAATAGTTGGGGGATGTGGGTTATGCCAGAACATTTACTTGCTGGTAAGTCACTTACGCAATCACCACTTCAACGTATGCCTGTTGGTACAGGTGCATATAAGCTAGAGGAATGGGATGCTGGCAAATCGCTCACTTTAGTGGCGTTCGATAACTACTTTGAAGGTAGAGCAAATATTGACAAAATCATTATGCGCATTATACCTGACCAAGCGACGCAGTTCTTAGAGCTACTTGGTGGTGCAATAGACATTATGCCGCTTACACCTGTTCAAGCGACTAAGCAGACTACAAACGAAAGATATACATCACAATATACGACGTATTCGCACCTAGCAGATGCATATACATATGTTGGTTATAACTTAAGGAAAGCACCATTTAATGATAAACGTGTTAGGCAAGCATTGACATATGCAACACCTAAAGACGAAATTATTAGAGGTGTGTTATTTAGCGAGGGCAAGCCAGCGACTGGACCATATAAACCCGGCACGTATTGGCATAACGAAAATGTTATGCAGTACGTCTACGATTTGGATGAAGCTCGCAGATTGTTACTAGAAGCAGGATTTACTGATAATAACAACGATGGTAAACTAGAGTATAAAGGCAAACCATTCAAGTTTGAAATATTAACTAACCAAGGTAACGCAGTTAGGGCGCAAACAGCAGAAATACTTCAAAAAAGCTGGAGCCAACTAGGTATTGATGTTGAAATACGCATTATCGAGTGGGCAACATTTATTAATGAATACATAAACAAAGGCAACTTTAACGTTATCGTTATGGGTTGGAATATAGTTGTTGATCCAGATATTTTTGATGTATGGCACTCTAGCCGTTGTAGCGAGAGTGGATTAAATTTTATCTGTTTTGATAATGAAGAAGCAGATAAGCTTATTGAAGCAGGGCAACGTACTTACGATCCAGCGGAAAGAAAAGCAGTATATGACCGTTTTCAAGAAATATTAGCAGAGGAACAACCATACACATTTCTATATGTGCCGAACGCTAACACAGCTATAAGTAGTCGCTTTAGAAATATAGAACCAACACCTAGCGGAATTACGCATAATTTTAACGACTGGTTTGTTCCAAAGGCGGAGCAGAAGTACCACTTTGATAAGTAGGTAATATGGCAAAGTATATAGTAGGGCGACTTCTTGCCATGATACCGCTACTAATAGGCATTACATTAATATGCTTTCTTGTTATAAACCTTGCACCCGGCAACGCAGCAGATGTGCAAGTTTCTATGAACCCAAAAGCTTCCGAGACAGCACGTGCAAAATTTGAAAAAATGTACGGCTTAGATAAGCCAATTTATGAACAATATATTATATGGTTATCAAAATTTGTTAAATTAGATTTTGGTGACTCATTTGCAACAGATGGCAAAAAAGTTATAGAGAAAATAGGCGAACGACTACCGATAACACTTGGTTTGAACGTCTTGAGTATGTTTTTTATATTCTTGATTGGGCTACCATTAGGGGTCGCCTCGGCGTATTATAAAAATTCAATTTTTGATAAATCAGTTACAGTTTTTGTTTTTATATGGTTTGCTGTTCCAACATTTTGGATAGCGTTGCTATGTATGTATTATTTTGGTGTTCAACTAGGCTGGTTACCAATATCAGGGTTAACTTCCTATAATTACGATCAACTAAGTTTTTTTGGTAAAGTTGGCGATTTAGCAAAACACTTAGTTTTACCTATATCAATTTCAGTCTTTGGTGCATTGGCAGGTATCTCACGTTTTGCACGTAGTTCAACTTTAGAAGTGTTGAACGAGGAATATATACAAGCAGCACGCTCACGTGGCATATCAGAAAAAACTGTTTTGTTCAAACACGCTTTACGCAACTCACTTTTACCAGTAATTACAATATTAGGTTTGTCTATACCGGGCTTAATCGGCAGTAGCGTTATATTTGAATCTGTCTTTAGCATACCGGGTATGGGGCAACTATTTTATCAATCAGTCATGATGCGTGACTATCCAACAATTATGGGGATACTCGTCATTGGTGCATTACTAACACTAATAGGGAATTTTTTAGCAGATATTGCTTATGCATATGCAGACCCAAGGATACGTTATGGCAAAAAATAAGATTATGCGTAAGATATGGCAAAATATTATATTGATAATAGGCGCTATTATAGTTTTATTTTTTATAATAATTGCTATATTTGCACCACTAATAACTAGCTATGACCCTACAGGCATAGATGTTACGAATGCGTTTTTACCACCATCTAGTGAACATTTATTTGGAACAGATGAACTTGGTAGAGATGTTTTTACTCGTGTCGTGTATGGCTCAAGAATATCGTTATTTGTGGGTATAGTCGCTGTTGGTATATCAGTAGTAATTGGCGTAATACTTGGGCTAATTTCTGGCTATTATGGCAAGTGGATAGATAGTTTAGTTATGCGATTTACAGATATTATGTTATGTTTTCCAACATTTTTCTTAATTTTAGCTGTAATAGCATTTTTAAATCCTTCTATAGTAAATGTAATGGTTGTTATTGGTTTAACAGGTTGGACAGGTGTAGCAAGGCTAGTCCGTGCAGAAACTATGAGTGTAAAAAGTAGAGAATATATCGTTGCAGCACGCTTAGCAGGATTGTCACATATTAAGATATTATTCAAGCATGTATTGCCAAATGTTATTACGCCAGTCTTCGTTACAGCTGCTTTGGGTATATCAGGTGCAGTATTGCTAGAGTCATCACTTAGCTTCTTAGGGCTAGGCGTTCAGCCACCAACACCATCGTGGGGCAATATTTTAACTGCTGGTAAGGATAACATTATGTTTGCTTGGTGGTTATCATTATTTCCGGGCTTGGCGATACTTTTTACAGCATTAGGGTATAATATGCTAGGTGAAGGATTACGAGATTACTTAGACCCAAAGAACTGATAGAAGTCATACTTACAATATATATTCATAACAATGCATTAAGCGAGGTTTATTAATGCCGAAAGTTTCAGTTTTGATGCCAATTTATAACACAGAAGAACAAATTTTACGTGATACTATTGAAAGTATATTAAACCAAACGTATAAAGACTTCGAGTTTTTAATTCTTAATGATAGCCCTGATAACACACAACTTGATAAAATTGTTGCGTCTTTTAACGATGGCAGAATAAAATATCTTAGAAATGATAAAAATATAGGGATAAGTCCTTCAAGAAACAAATTAATTGATATAGCTAAAGGCGAATATCTAGCCGTTATGGACCATGATGATATAGCTATGCCAGAAAGGTTTGCAAAACAAGTTGAGTTTTTAGACAACAATATGGAGTATGGCGTTGTTAGCGCAAGGGTTCAAATATTTAATACAACAGAAGTATACGATAGACCAAGTAATGATGATGATATTAAATTAGCATTAGTACATAGTTGTGCGGTTATTCATCCAGTATCAATGATTAGAAAAGCAGTTTTAATTGATAATAATATCAGGTATGAAGAAACATATACACCAGCAGAAGATTATGCTTTGTGGTGTAGATTAAGCTTGCACACTAAGTTTCATAAACTTGATGATGTTTTATTGCAGTATCGTAGCCATGGTGCAAATACATCAGGTGTGCAAAGCATGAAAATGGAAGACTCCACAGTCAGAATACGTGCTTTTATGAAAGAAAGCCAACCAGATTTATACGCACTATATATGTATAAAGCAAGAGATAAAACGATAATAAGGCTATTTAATTTCTTGCCAATTTTATCAATAGTGACAACAAAACATAGGACAAAAGTATTACTATTCGATTTTATACCGATACTTTCAATTAAACGATATACAAAGATAAAATAAAAAACTTTACATATTATTTTAAAAACTATACAATTTTTGTATAATAAAACAAAATTGGAGGCAAATTATGTCAAAAATTAGGGTATTAATGGCAAAGCCGGGTTTAGACGGACATGATAGAGGGGCGAAAGTTGTATCTCGTTCATTAAGGGATGCAGGGTTTGAAGTTATATACACAGGTTTACGTCAAACACCTGAAGCAATCGTTGCAACTGCTGTACAAGAAGATGTTGATGCAATAGGATTAAGCATATTATCGGGTGCGCACGGCACAGTATTTCCAAGGGTTATTGAATTGCTGAAAGAAAAAGGTGCAAATGATATACTTGTGTTTGGTGGTGGCGTAATTCCAGAGGCAGATATACCAGCATTGTATGAAGCAGGTGTTGCAAAAATATTCACACCGGGTACACCTACAGACGAAACAGTTGAGTTCTTAAAAGCAAATATTACACCTAAGGGTGCAGCATAAATTGGTAGAAGAGTTTTGTAAAAAAATATTTTCAGGCGATGTTCGTTCATCAGCTAGGCTAATGCGATTAGTAGATGATAGGGTTGATGGGTACGAACAATATATGAAGCACATCTGGGCTAATACAGGTAACGCTCATGTTATAGGTATTACAGGTCCGCCCGGTGCTGGAAAATCGACACTTACCGATAAACTCATTGGCGAGTACAGAAAACTAGGCAAATCAGTCGGTGTAGTCGCTATTGACCCAACAAGTCCATATTCTGGCGGTGCAATACTTGGCGATAGGATACGTATGGCAGAACATTCGACAGATGAAGGCGTTTTTATCCGCAGTGTTGGAACACGTGGTCATCTTGGCGGTTTGTCAGTATCTGCTATTGATATAGTTGCCATAATGGACGCTATGGGCAAGGATATTATCATTGTAGAAACTGTCGGCGTAGGACAAGATGAAGTTGAAATAGCTATGGTATCAGATACTTGTATAGTTGTTACTTTGCCGGGCATGGGCGATGATATACAAGCAATCAAGGCAGGCATATTTGAAATAGCAGATATATTTGTTGTAAACAAAGCCGACCGTGAAGGCGTAGATAGAACTGTGCGCGATTTACAAATGATGCTTGATATGGTGCCATCTAAAAATGATTGGACTGTACAAATATTAAAAACAGTAGCAGTAAAGAACGACGGTGTTGCTGAACTTGTCAGTGTTATAGATAATCACAATGAATACGTTAAAAGCGATGTTAACAACAGCAAAAACACTAATAGGTTAATTCATGTTGCATATGGTGCAGTTAAAGAAAAACTTTTTAGAGATGTGTTTACCGAAGATAAGATTAAAAAGTTAATCGAAGATGGACTTGATCCATATAGCACAGTTGAAAATATATGGGCAGAAAATATAACTAGAAGGTAGAAAATGAAACCTCAAATAAGTGTTATTATCCCATTGCATAATAGCGCCAAATTTTTAGATACAACAATTGCTGCAGTTCTACAGCAAACATTTTCAGATTATGAGTTACTACTCATGGAGAACGCTTCTAGTGACAATACGTATGAGATAGCAAACTCATATTCAGAAAAATATCCAAACATTAAATCATACAAACTAGATGGCAAAGGTATTTGCTATGCAAGAAATTGCGGCCTAGAAAAAGCAACAGGTGATTTTATAGTATTTCTTGACCACGATGATAAAATATCTCCAGACCATTTAGAAGCACTTTATGAATGTGTATCAATACAAAAATGCGATTTAGGCATTGCACCAATATCCTCGTACTATAATGAAGGTAAAATAAACTCAATGCCGATGCAACCTGTTGGATTATACGAAAATAATAATAAAGTTAATTTGCTTGGCGATCATTTTGTGTGGGCAAAAATATATAAAAACAAGCTCATACAAGATAATAATGTTAGGTTTCAAGAATGTGTGGAAGCGTTTGAGGATTGGCCATTTTTTGTTGAAATGCTATTGCTTAGCAGTAAGGTATATATTACTGATAAGTCAATGTATTACTACAGCTTAGGTGTTGAAGGACAAGCAAGTCATGGCGTTACTGTTGAGCGTACTAAGAAAAAATTTCAAACATTTACAATCATTCACGAGTTATTACAGAAAAATGGCGTATATGATGTCTATAAAAAACGCTATGAATATGAATTGGTTGCTGATTTTTTAGGTAGGACATTTGGGCTAACTCCATTTAAAAAATTATCAAGTGAACAAGTCAGAGAAATTATTGAGCCTATTAAACCGTTGTTGTTATCAATAGAGCTTGATAATATTTATTCTAACACGTGGCATTACAAATGGTTTAAAAGGTTTAAGTATTTTTTATCAAAAGATATGTATAGCAAGTTTTTTGTATTTATGCGCTATTATCGTAATCTTGTTTTACAACCACTTGGCATTAAGGTTAAATAATAATTATGGATAAATTAGTTAGCATAATTATACCTGCTTACAATGTTGAAAAGTATATTACTAATTGCCTTAATAGTATTATCAAACAAAACTATACAAATTTTGAAGTATTAATCGTTGAAAACGGCTCAACTGATGCAACTTATGAAATAATCAATGACTTTACAAAGCGTGATGAGCGTATAAAATTATTTAAGTCTGATATTAAAAACGTCAGTAAAGCACGTAATATTGGTATTGAAAACTCAACAGGCGAGTATGTTATGTTTATTGATGCTGATGATTTTATCTCGGCGGATTATGTTGAGAGCGCTGTTGAAAGCATAGAGAGTAGAGATGATATTGATTTTGTCATCATGCCATACAATCAATACCACAGTGATTTAAAAAATAAGTTACACGACTATAAATGTAAAGCAGGCATATATATAGGCGATGAGATATTTAACTTTTTCTCACTACGCAATGTGTGGGCAAGGTTATTTAGAAGTAAAATAATAGCTGAAAACAATATAAAATTTAATGAATTATTGAGTTTTGGGGAAGATTTTTTATTTGCGACAGAGTATCTGATGCACTCAAACGTTATATGTTTATCAGATAAAGGTTGCTATTTTTACTATCATGGCAGGGAAGACCAAATAACTTCAAATGCTAGCGATGTTGCAAATATAGAGCGTATATTCTATGCCGTAAACTTAATAGAAAGTAAGATTATTAACTGTAGTAGAATAGAAACTTTTACAACATATATAGATAGGGAGTATGCTCACCTAGTATTAGGCTATACTTTTGCAGCAACACCTATAAGAAAATTGTCAAACAAGAACGTAAAAAAAATATTATCAAAATATAAAGACAGATTAGTGCATGTCAGACTCAATGACACAATATCACCAGCATGGTTGAAAGTCTGGTGGAATAGGTTTATGTTTTTTTATACTAGGGATAAGTATGGCTATTTTTTCAAATTTATGCGATGTTATCGTAATTATGTTTTGCAACCTTTTGGCATAAAGTATAAATAGGTAGGATAAATGGATATTTCAGTTGTTATACCATCGTTTAATGGTTTAGAATATTTAGAAGAATATATTCCGAAAGTAATAGCGTCGTTAAAATCATCGCCAAAATATAAAAGCGAATTAATCATCATTGACGACAAATCGAGCGATGATACTATCAAGATATTATCAGAAAAGTATAAAAATGAGCCAATGGTAAAAATTGACAGCAACCCTCGTAAAGGTGCATGTTCTGCAAGAAACTATGGCGTTTCAATTTCAAGTGGCAAGTATATATTATTTATTGATAATGATGTTACATTAGAAGAAAACTTCTTGGAAAAAGTTATTCCGCACTTTGATGATGAAAATGTTGGCATAGTTGCATGTGCAATATATTATATGACTGATAATCGCCAACTAGATGGTGTAAAAATAATTAAATGGCGTAGAGGCTTCTTTAGATTTACAAGCAACATATTAAATAATGATTTGAAAGTGCAAGATGAATATTTATCTTATGGTGCACAAGGCGCATGCTTCTTATGTACACGTAAAGCGTTTGATAAAGTAGATGGAATAAACGAAATACTTGAGCCTTACTTGCTAGAAGAAACAGACTTGATATACAAAGTGATGAAGCAAGGCTATAAAATAGTATATGAGCCAACAACAAGGGCGATGCATAGATGGGGTGGCACTGTGACAACTAAGCTATCCGAGCGAACTAAATATCTATCAATACGCAACAAGTATTTGTTTGTTTACGTGCATATGCATAGCAAACTTATGATGCTAGAACATTTTATTATGATCCCATTTAGGATGTTTTCAAGTGATCATAGAAAAGCGTATAAAGAATTGTTTAATATGAGACACGAAATAATAGAATGTCGTAAGAAAGAAATATCTCGTTCTATAGTCAGTGATGACGATATTTTAAAGAAATCATACCTCTACGAATTGTCTGTTAGAAATTAAATTAAAAAAAGTTATTTTTTTTTGTTGACATATCATTTTTGTTTTGGTATAGTCTTCTTCTGCCCAAGAGAGCAGGCACATTTAACATTCTTTAACTATCAGTAGTTTATAGAAGTTAAATGTCAATTTAGAGAGTTTTTAAGCTATCATAAGATTTATTAGATTTGATTATCATTTTTAAGTTTTTTCGATTTTTTAAAAAAAGTTCTTGACATTTGTGTTTAAAATGGGTTATAAGTATAGCCCGCTTGAAAGTGGGGAAGCGTTCAGAAATGGATGCAGTTGATTGAAATTAGAATAGGTTAAATTGAGATAGACAGCTTAGTAATTAGTTAAGGTTAAATTTTAGAATACCATATTATATTGTATGGAGAGTTTGATCCTGGCTCAGAACGAACGCTGGCGGCATGCTTAACAC
>CAYJIW010000068.1:0-9800 GCA_964370335.1 uncultured Deferribacteraceae bacterium | reverse complement strand
TAAAAATATAAAAAGGGTTAAGTAGAAATACTTAACCCTTTTTTATTTGCTGGGGATCTCTTTGTTCGCAAATACACGTAACAGGTGTGGCAATATATAAAATATTATCGTTTGTACTTGGCGAATTATGAGTTTAGAAATATGACAGTCTTTTATGGTAGTAAAGCGAGGGTAAAATATTTTGATATATTAATTTGTGATAATACTCTGTATATTATAATATGAGAGTGTAATAATGTGTCTTGCCAATTATACATTATTTTGATATTATAATTATATTTTATTTTATTTAATTTATAGAGGTTTATTTCCTGTGCAAAAAAATCCACTTTTTTTAACAACACATGGCTTAAATTATTATATAGAGAGATTAATTAACGAAGCAGAAAAATATATATATATTATAACTCCTTATATAAAAGTTAATAATCGTCTTAAAGAACTACTTATTGAAAGAATGAAATCAGGTATAAATATAATAATTATTTGCCGAGGGGATAATTTAGTAGATGATGTCAGTTCTTTTGCAGCAGAAGTTAAAAATAGGAACAACCTTCATGCAAAGTGTTATTATAGTGATAAAGCTGCTATTGTAACTAGTTTAAATCTCTATGAGTTTGGACAGATTAATAATGATGAAATGGGATTTTATTGTGCTAAATCTGATATGCTTGATACATATACAGAAATATCAAAGGAGGTTGACAGAATATACAAATCTAGTAATTTCATACATAACACTTTATCAAAAATCAATAATTCTAATCTTGATATTAATAAATTTAATTGGTTAGTTATTGGTAAAAAATATTCTTTAAATGAACTTGATAGTTATTTTAATTTTGATTACAAAAAACCTAGCGGTATAAAAGAAACAAAAGATAGAGATATAGTATTATTTATGAATAAATCTATATACAACAATCAAGAAAAAGATGGGATTATATATTACCAAGGTCAAAATACAGGTCATGGAGAGCAGAAATTAATTCTTGGAAATAAATTATTGCATGACTCGTATAACGTGAAAAGCAAACATATATTTTTGTTTGAATCATATGTGTATAGAGGAGAATACTACATTTATGATAAGCCTTATAAGCATGAAGGTCGGTGGATTTTCCCCATTGCTAAGGTTGGTTAAGAACCTGTGAATAAAGGCTATTTACAGACTTTTTAACTTCTTAGCTAGTTTTTTTTCGCATTACTTTTGCCATTTACTTGCAATATTCTGCTTGTATGGAAAATTCTTAAAATTTGAATTTCGTTATTTTTAACTCTATAAGGAATAATAAAAGGATACTTTTTTATGACAAGTTCTCGTGTGCCAAAAACTCTACCTGCACGCCCAATGTTATTATATGTAACCAGTTTTGCAACGCTATCATGTATATGTTTATAGAAGTCATTTGCAATATCAATATTATCATTAGCTATATATTGTGTTTCGGCATTTAAGTCAAGTAAAGCTTTGCGTAGCCATTTAATCTGCACTATAGCCCCACTTTTTGTGCATACTAGCAACTTCATCATCGGTTGCAAATTCACCGTTATCTGCTTCGATTAACGCTTGTTTAATTTCGTTAATTTGCCACATTTCACGCTCAAGGAATTCTTGTAATGCCTGTATTGTGATATAACTTTTTGTTCGACCTGTCGCGTCTGCAAGTTGTGATAACTTGTCTGCCACATCTTGTGGTATTCTCATTGACATAGATTGCATAATAACCTCTGCATTATTTGTAATACATATAATGCATGATAATACATAACAAACTAGATGTCAAATAATATAATTCTGTACAGAAAAGAGTTGGCTTTTATATTACTGTTTATCCATTTTTAAAACGATTGAATAATTGGACTTCTCATACGGGTGCATATGATTTGTTCTGCCTAGTAGGTAATCAGTTGATGTGTTATAAAAATCTGCTAATTTTAATAAATGTGCAATAGGTATGGCTTGAAATCCACGTTCATATCTAGAGTACACAGTTTGTTTTATACCTAGAAATTTTGCAATATCTTCTTGTTTTAAATCCATATCTTATCTTAAATCGCGTAGTCTTTGAAAATACATAATAAACCTCATAGCACTTATTAATACTATTGAGAATACGAATTTATTAATTATCAAGGTTGATTGTAGTACTAATTAGTGTTATGTGTTATCATATATCAAACTAAAACTAATTATGATAAACAACTTATACTTTCTAATATTGTGCGTTATTTAATAGATATTTGTATTTTAACAATATTGTTTAAGATATTGCTTAAATAACTCATTAATTGACAATATCGAATATTACATATAGTATATGAAATATACTATACTATAACTAGATTTGTTTCACTTAACCAATAGAGGTGACATTATGAGTAGCTGTACAATATGTAATCGTGGTAGTGGTTTGTTTATCTCTCATACTGAGTTGCTTGACGGGCATGTATGTAACTTCTGCCTTGAAGAACATGGCGTTGCTAGTATTGACAACCCTATGATGTTTGATGGACAATCAATTCTCACATACCTTAAAGAACGTAAAAATATCAAAGACACATTTAATATGACCCATGAACCGCATTTATTAATTCAATTTGATAGTGTTAATAAGATTTTTGTTTTAACTGATGATGGGTTTACTGATACTACTAAGGAATACTTTAAATTTAGCGAGCTTGATGACTATAGGTTGAATGTTGACACAAACACAACTATTGATAGTGACTCTAGCGGAGTTGGATTACAGCTTGGCAATAGTGGTGTTATGGTTGGTAAAGGTAGTGGATCAGCTGAAGCGACTGAGGAACTTGAATCCGCAGAAATAACGCTATATCTTACAGCAAAGCATAAATCTATGCGCACTATTCGTGTTTATTCTTCTAGCTCATTATTAAGTTTTTTTACGACGAAATCAAGTGTTTTAGGCTCAACAAGAAAAATATTGGATACGCTAGAGTATATTTATGCTAATAGTGAGGAAGTCCAGCCGCAACAAGCTAAAATAGACTTATTATACAAAGATGAGATATTTGAGCTTATAAAAAATAATTTAGAAGGCTATAACCATACGTCTACTATCGAAAATGATAGATTGCGTGTAAAAATTTGGTCTAGTGGGTCGGACAATAGACTTACAGACTTTTTTATTGACTTAACTATAGCACATATCGACAAAAATGCTTTTGAATGGAAAAATCTTGAAGATATTATCAAGGTAACCCCTGTTAACCCAAAACATATAGTCACTGTCAAAACGGGCGGTGGTAAATTGTCTATAGAGATTGAAACACCAGATGAAGAATTAGAAGATGATAAGATCTCAATCGCAGATGAAATATCAAAACTTAAAAAGCTACTTGATGAAGGCGTGCTAACACAAGAAGAATTTGAAAAAGCAAAAAGTAAAATGTTAATATGAAAAACTGCTAACACAATAAGCTAGCAGCGATATTTTAATGGTTACAATCTTTTTCTTTCTTCACGTAGCACATTTGTATAATCTGTGATAGATTTATGCGAGTATGCTTCAATAAGCATTACGCCAAGCATAAGAAACGCTACAGCAAAAGCAATGCCCTTAAACATTTCCGATTTAACAAAAAGTATTACTACTAGCGAAACAACTAAGAATACTGCAAATATAATTTGGTATTTAACATATCCTGAGTCGACAATCTCCATACGCTCGTGTTCGCTGGTAACAAACTCTTGTGTGTTTTCTTGATAGAGAGTGTGAGCTTGTTCGCTAACTTTATTGTTAAATGAATAGTAACTAATACCACCTATAAGAATAAATACAGCTGTAGCAATCGCGCCCCATTTTAAACCAATAGTTAGCGCTGATTTTGGAAAAACAAATATACATAAAAGCCCTATAATTGCAAGAATAACGCCTAAAATAATAAAGTTAATACTTACCCATTTTTGCGCATTTATATATAGTTCAAGTGAATTTATCATGTTGTACCTCTCAATATTTATATGGTAGATTTACTTCATCTACTAATAACATACAGTGTTGAAATATAATTTACACTACGTCAATAATAAAACTTATCATATCAATTATCGGCTGTCAACAAAATTGTTGCAAATAGAAAATTAGATGATAGAATATTTTTATTATATATTAAGAGGTGAATTGTGACTTTTAAAAGAGCACGTTCAAAAGAACAGTTTGAACAAAGAGAAAATGACATTATTGATGCAGCAATAAAAATATATAAAGAATATGGATTTGAAGACGTAACATTTAGCAAAATATCTGAAATTACAAATTTTACTAGACCGACTATTTATAACTACTTTAGTTCTAAAGAAGAAATATTACTTAAAATGCAGTTGATATATTTAGAAAAATTTATCAAAAATATAGAAGACAATATTAATGAGCTTAAAGATAAAAGTATAAAAAATATTGCGTCCATACTAACTAATGCTTTTATAGATGTTCCAGAGTTTATGGATTTATATGCGATACTGTATTCAGTAATTGAAAAAAAAGTTTCATTAGAAGCCCTTGCAGAGTTTAAGAAAAGTGCTATTCAGTTACAAAATCCTTTTAATAATGCTTTAAAAAAGGTTTTTCCTAATAAATCTGATTGCGATTTATATTCTTTTCTTTTATTTTATTTATCCTTTGCTAGCGGTTTATACCATATGGCAAAAGCTACACCTAAACAGCTTGAGGCGATATCGCTTTCTGAAACTGGTTATTCACCGCCTAATTTTAAAGAAGTATTTGAAAATACACTAATGATATATCTTACAGATTTAAGTAAATAATTAATTTATTATGTATATATTTTTTTCTTTTTATGCTAGCTTACACATTAACAAATAGGGGATATTATGAAATTTAACTATATTACAAATAAACACGCAGCTACTTTTATTATGGTTGCATTATTTTTATTTAGCAACGCCACAAATGCCATAGCGGCAACAAATCCTACTGGTAGTACCATACCAAATATGGAAGCTACACAAACCGATAATATATTATTAAATGATGGTAATGTTGTTGGTGGTCGTTATTTTATTAGTAATATCGTAGGTATTGACGGTTTTTTTGGTATGGGTGCGTTTAACATCTCAAATGCTAACATAAAGAACTCTAGCACAGGTTCTATTTTGATAAATAGTAATACTAATAATGCTATAGGTATATTGAATGAGGGTATGAGCGGATTTATCCAAAATGACGGACTAATTGATATAAACACAACAGATAATCAATCACAAGCAATTGTGTCATTCGGAAATAATAATATGATTTTAAATAATGGACGAATATTTGTAAATTCTACAGATAATAATTCAGGTGGTATAGTAGTTAATGGCGACAATGCTAGTATAATAAATAGCGGAAATATTGATATAAATGCACTTGGTATAGGTAATTCTATAGCCATAGTTGGTAATAATAGCAATATTATCAACACTGGCAACATAAGCGTTAGTGCTAATACGCATGCAACTGGTTTTGTTGTTAGAGATGATAATAATACTATTAACAATAGTGGTACTATTAGTATTATCGCTGGTCCAACAGGTGAGGCGTATGGTATACAGCTAATTGGTGATAATAATACTATAAATAATTATATTGTTATGAATATTGCAGGTGGTAATTCAATTGATGTGGATAGTCAAGGCAATTTCAATATCGGCACTTATGCCATGACACTACGTGATTGGACTGATAATGACACTGTTTTTAGAGGAACTACAAGTACAGTTGTAACTTTTGGTGACGGCATTAATGGTGCAACGCTTATTCTACACCCTGATAGTGCTGATAAAGGCTTTGCATTTGAAAAAGAGTTTAATATTGCAAACATGGTTTTTCTTTACGATGGAGTAGATAGTTATGTGCAACAAACACAGTTTACAGCTGGTGAGCTTGAGGGGTTTGTTGAGAATGTTATTGCTGGTGTTGACTTTGTTAGTGTAGAACTTGGTGGAACAAGCACCGCACCAACTGTTAGCATGGGGCTATTAACAGATAAATTACCTACTTCGTATATGAACTCACAGGTTATTTCTACCTTATTGATGCAGATGGGCAATATTGCGAAATCTACTAATGAGATAATGCTGGATAGCTATTTTGACAATGCAAATGATATGAATAATTGGAGTATGTTTTTTGCTCCATATGGTGGCTATACGTTTAATAACGATTATGATTATGGTTTAGGTTATTATGGTGTATCACTTGGCAGTAGTTATAATTTTAATAGAGATTTCTCATTAGGGTTACATCTTGATGTAAACGGTTTTCAACAGCTTGCTGAAAATGGTGGCGATACTAAAAACAATGGTTACTCGTTCTTGTTTGGTGTACACTCAAGCTACTTTTTACTACAAAACTGGTACGCTGGTGCAGATGTTAGCGGTGTATTTGGTTGTAATTATGTTCTTTATGGTGTGAATGGTGTATCAGCTAGCGAAGATTTCATTTCATCAGCATTATTAACATCATTAAATACTGGATATGTATTTGCAATCAATAACTCAAATTTTATAGTGCCAGAAGTTGGAATTTCATATTTGTATTACAGTAATAACGATTATGAATTAAACTTTAATGACGTTTATTCAGGTTATAATATGGCTGTTGATGGCAGTAATATTTCATCATTTTACGTTAGTGCTAGTGTTGCTTGGGAAGGTAACTTTTCGCTTGGGACAGGCATAATGTCGCCTAGCGTTAGCGTAGGTGCTAGACAGAATATTTCTGGTTCTGATTTTGATTATGATATTAGCATAGCGGGTAGTAAAAGAAGTGTCACAGTATCTACTATAGGTACTTCATTTATAACAAATATCGGTACAGAGTGGGTAAAAAATAACTTTAGTATCGGATTGTTTTATGATGGTGAGTTTAGCTCGAAAGCTCAATCACATCAGGGTAACTTAGAGTTTACTTACTTATTCTAAATATATTAGGCGTATGAAAAATCATGCGCCTTTTTTATTTTTCTTATAGCCATAAAATTCTTTGAATTATTTTAAAATTGTGTCACAATATATAATTATCAAAATATGAGGTGCGAGTTATGGAACAAAAAAAATACATTATTGCACTTGATCAAGGCACAACAAGTTCTCGTGCTATTATTATCGACCATGATGTTAATATTATTGCTGTTTCACAGCGTGAGTTTACGCAAATATACCCTAAGCCTAGCTGGGTAGAGCATAACCCTATGGAGATTTGGGCAACACAAAGCTCAACACTTACAGAAGTGCTTGCAAAATCTGGCATAAAGAGTAGCGAGGTGGCTGGTATTGGTATTACTAACCAGCGTGAAACTACTGTAGTATGGAACAAGGAAACAGGCAAGCCCGTTTATAACGCTATTGTGTGGCAATGTCGCCGTACTGCTGATATTTGCGAGGAGTTAAAGCAACGTGGGCTTGAAGATTACGTTCGTGAAAATACGGGGCTTGTACTTGATCCATACTTTTCTGGCACGAAAGTTAAGTGGATACTTGATAATGTTGAAGGTGCTAGAAAAGATGCAGAAGCTGGCAAGCTGCTATTTGGCACTATTGATACATGGCTAATATGGAACTTGACTGGCGGAGAAACACACGTTACCGATTATACGAATGCATCACGTACTATGTTGTTTAATATCAACACTTTAGAATGGGATAAAACAATGCTTGCCGAGCTAGATATTCCAATATCTATGTTGCCAGAGGTTAGGAAATCATCAGATGTTTACGGGCAAGCTAACATAAATAATAATGATATTGCAATATCAGGCATAGCAGGCGACCAACAAGCAGCACTTTTTGGGCAGATATGTATTGAAGCTGGACAGACAAAAAACACGTATGGAACGGGTTGCTTTTTACTAATGAATACAGGCGGTAAAAAGGTTACATCTAATAACGGGCTACTAACAACACTTGCTTGTGGTGCAAACGGCGAGCCTATGTATGCACTTGAGGGTTCTGTTTTTATGGGTGGCGCAGCTATCCAATGGCTACGTGATGAGCTAAAAATTGTTGATGACTCCATTGACTCAGAATATTTTGCTACGAAAGTTGACTCGTCAAATGGTGTATATGTCGTGCCAGCATTTACTGGGCTAGGTGCTCCATATTGGGATGCATACGCACGTGGTACAATTGTTGGATTAACTCGTGGTACAAGCTCTAACCACATTATACGTGCAACGCTTGAGTCGATAGCATACCAAACACGTGATGTGATAGATGCTATGCAAGCAGATTTTGGGAAAACTCTAGAGCATTTGCGAGTTGATGGTGGTGCAGTTGCTAACGATTTTTTAATGCAATTTCAATCTGATATATTGGATAGTGAAGTACATCGCCCAAAGGTTACAGAAGTTACGGCACTAGGTGCAAGCTACTTAGCAGGGCTAGCTGTGGGGTTTTGGGGTAGTATCGACGAGCTAAAAGATAAGGCTATATTAGATAAAGTATTTACGCCAAACAAAGATGAAGAAAAACGCAACCGAAGATACAAAGGCTGGAAACGAGCTGTGAAAGCAGCACAGGCGTGGTCTAGCTACCATGACGAAGATTAACGAGGTAAGTATGAACTTTTATGATATGTTTATGACTCCGTTAGAGTCATCATTGTTACGTGATATACGCAAACAAATTATTCCACATGCTAGTGGCGAAGTGCTAGAAATTGGGATTGGTACAGGTGCTAATTTGCCATTTTATAATTATGAAAATATCAATAAAATTACAGGTGTTGATATAAAGCTTTCAGATACATTGAAAGAACGTATGAATAATAAAGTGGCGTTTACAGAAATAGACGGCAAAGTGTTACCATTTGCAGAAAACTCGTTTGATAATATTGTAACTACATTAGTTTTATGTTCGGTTGATGATATTGTCGGCTATATGAACGAGTTGAAAAGGGTACTTAAACCAACAGGTAGCATCATATTTATGGAGCATATTTTGCCAACGCAATCGCCATATCGCAAGATAGTAAACAAGCTTGCTAAACCGTGGAGAAAAGTTGCAACATGCCATCTAAACCGAGAAACTGATAAAATATTATCAGAGTGGTTTAATATAGATTTTATGAAAAAAGCAGGCAAAACAATCGTTTGTTACGGTATTGGAAAAAATAATAAATAATACATCACGATTTATAATTGCAATAAATGTCAACTCACAATAATATTATAATATATATTTGGAGGTTGTTATGAATTTATTACAATTGTTAAGCGATTATATTAATGCTCAAAAATGGATAGGTAACAATATTGTTATTTTTTCTGCTATTTTAATTTTTATATTTATTGTCTTGACGTTTTTTGTTGAAAAATCACAACTATATACCAGTATAAAGTGGAGTTTATTTGTTATTAGTGTCATGCTAATTATGGTTGGTTATTATTTTCATGATTATAATAACATAATATATAATAATGCTGTTAATTTGTATGATGAAGATATTAGCGCCTTTGTTATGCGAGAGTATGAACGTATGCAAAAGATTGATAGTGAATATATTTATTATCATGCAATGTACGTTTGTATAGTGGCAATATCGCTTGGTACTTTTATGTTGTTAAAAAATCCAACTATTCAAGGTGTCACAATCTCTATTGCGTTATTGTTTGTTGTGTTATTATTTATAGAAAGCTTTACTAGACCAAGCATTACCGCTTATATGAATGCCTTAAAAATCGAAATAGCACGTGACGATAATAAGTAAGTATTGCATAAATTAGCTTGAGAATATATTATAGTATTAAATATATTCTTTGGTGAGATTATG
>CAYJIW010000067.1:0-9898 GCA_964370335.1 uncultured Deferribacteraceae bacterium | reverse complement strand
CCTTTCCAGTCTGAGCCTGTTATAGTGC
Organism: uncultured Deferribacteraceae bacterium; assembly: GCA_964370335.1. GTDB lineage: Bacteria > Chrysiogenota > Deferribacteres > Deferribacterales > Mucispirillaceae > CAYJDR01. The sequence continues at coordinate 9,870 of CAYJIW010000067.1, read as the reverse complement.
CCGCATTAGAACTTGCAATAACTGTACCAAAGTTTTCGCGTACTATGCCACCGACACTATCACCCGTTACTGATGCAGAGTTGCTACTATTTACTATTGTACCATTATTCACATGAACTAGACCACCAGCTTCGCCATTACCACCAGCTTCGCTATTACTATGTATATTTGATTTATTATCAGTAGATACATTTTCAAGTATGCCACCTGATTGTAAGGCAGATGCAACACCCGCAACATTAGCATCTCCCGTAACACTTATGTTATCAAACTTAACATTTTTTACTGTACCATATACATCGTTAAAAAATGCAACATCACTTAATAATGGTTCATGTATTGCTACATTTGTTATTGTATGGTTATTGCCATCAAATATGCCACGATACGTGCTTATAGGCGTCCAGTTGCTAGTATTATCACTGTTTAATTCAAGCGTAATATTATCTGTAAGTTTTACGTTAAGCGAGTTGTTGTCATAAGTTACATTATCGTAAAAAGCTAGCAAACCCTTTGCGTTGTAAACTTCCCAACTGCCATTGATAATATTATACCCATCACCTTTTATGATAGTATCACCTGTAGTTGTGTTGTCGCCACTACCACCACTGCTACTATCGCCATCGTCGCTACATGCTGATAGTGTAAATAGTAACGCTGTTAATAGCGTCATCATTAATAAATTAATTTTTTTCATCAATTATGTTCTCCAATATTTTTGCTGTTTGTAATATAGTGTAATGTATTAAATATTTCAATAGCTAATTGCTTGTAAATCATAGATTATTTATTTATTAGAGATATTTCAAAGTGTAAACATAGTCGTTTACCTTGTGTTTTTATGCATACTATGATATTATATATCACTAAAAATGTTCAAGGTTACCACATGAAACTAAACGTAGGATTGAAATTATGGAGCGTCAATACTGATAGCTACTATGATGAAGCTATCAAGCTATATAATGGCGGATATTTTGATTATATCGAGCTATACGTTGTGCCAAACACAATTAGCACGCTTGATAAATGGGCAAAACTTGATATTCCGTTCATAATACATCACGCCCATTTTGTGCAAGGGTTTGATTTATCTAATAAAGATAAAGCAGAACAAAACTACAACACATACCTTGAAGCAAAACAATTTGCCGATACTCTCAACGCTAAATTTATTATATTTCATGGTGGCATAGGTGGCGATGTTAACGAAACCATACGCCAGCTTAAACATATCAACGATAGTAGAGCATTGATTGAAAACAAACCATATATTGTCGCCGGCGAACAATATAGCGGCATGAACTGCATTGGTGCTACACATGAAGATATTACAAAAATAATTGAAGAAGTAAAATGTGGATTTTGTTTCGATTTTGGACACGCTGTATGTGCTGCAAACGCATTAAATATTGATGTTGATAGCTTTATTGATAAATTTATCGCACTAAAGCCTGACATGTATCACTTGACAGATGTTACAGATATAAAATCGCCATACGATAGCCATATCCATTTAGGCATGGGCGAGATTGACGTTGTAAAGCAATTATCAAAAATTAGTAACGATAGCTACATCACTTTTGAAACACAAAAAAATAGTAAAGATAGTCTTGACGACTTTAAACAAGATATTCATTGGCTACGTGATAATATGAAGGGGCAAATATGAGTAATACATATATTATTGCAGAAATGTCGGCTAACCATAGTGGCGATATCGACTTAGCAAAAAAGATTATACACGAAGCAAAACAATGCGGTGCAGATGCAGTTAAGATACAAACTTATACTGCCGACACGCTCACTATTGATTGCCGTGACGATATTTTTATAACAAAAGCTAAGCTATGGGCTGGTACTTCGCTATATGATTTATACAAGCAAGCATATACACCTTGGGAATGGCAAGCAGAGCTGAAACATTATGCAGATAGTATCGGCATAGACTTTTTCTCTACCCCGTTTGATAAAACTGCTGTCGACTTCCTAGAAGGCATTAACGTACCTATGTATAAAATTGCTAGCTTTGAGGCAATCGACTATCCATTAATAAAATATACTGCAAAATGTATGAAACCGATGATTATATCAACCGGAATATCTAGCCTTGAAGAAATTGAAGGCGCTATTGACGCTTGTAAATCTGTTGGCAATAACGATATTACTATACTAAAATGCACATCATCATACCCTGCCGATATTAGCGATATGAACTTAATAACTATTAAAGATATGATTGATAAGTTTTCGCCACTTGGTGTAAAGGTTGGGTTATCCGATCACTCTATGTCTATTATTCCACCTGTTGTGGCTGTTTCACTCGGTGCAAAAGTTATCGAAAAGCACTTTATGCTAAATAAAGATATTGATAGCGCTGATAGTGGTTTTTCGCTTGACCCTAGCGAGTTTACAGCCATGGTGCAAGCTGTTAGAGATACTGAAAAATCGCTCGGTAAGGCAGACTATACTATAAATGAAGATAACAGAGCGTTATCACGTTCATTATTTGTTGTAAAAGATATTAAAGCTGGTGAAATATTTAGCGATGAAAATATCCGCTCGATAAGACCTGCTAATGGGCTACACCCTAAATATTATGATGATATTATTGGCAAAGTAGCAAAATATGATATTAAGTTTGGCACACCGCTAAACAAGGAGATGGTGAAATAACATGAAGAGAAACCTTTTCAAACTAACCCCACTAATACTTGTACTTGTCTTATCAATAGGCTGTTCAAGTAAGCAGTACCAATTAACAATACTGCATACAAACGACCACCACGGTGCTGTATTACCTAAAAATAATAAAGGTGGACTTGCAGAACGTGCTACATTTATTAACTCTGTGCGTGATGATGGTGGCAACTTGCTATTAGTCGATGCTGGCGATATTAATACTGGCTCTGCATTATCAAACATGTTTAATGCGGAAGTTGATATTAAAGCATACAATGCAATGGGCTATGAAGCATCTGTTTTTGGCAACCACGAGTTTGATGGCACACACAACAAACTATTAAAGCAAATTGAAGACTCTAACTTTGCATGGCTTTCTGCAAACATGAAAATTGGTGATGAATACTTCACTAAACCATACATCATAAAAGAATATAAAGGGTTTACTGTTGGTATATTCGGTTTAACAACTGTAGAATCTGCAACAATATCTTCACCTGATAAGTCGCTTACATTTACTAACGAAATAGAAGCTGCTAAAGAAATGGTAAGAATATTAAAGAAGAAAGAGAGAGTTGATATAATTGTTGCACTTGGACATACTGGCGACCAACGTGAAGGTATCAACCACGTTACTTCAAGAGAAATTCTTGCTGCAGTTGATGGCATTGATATTTATATCGACGGTCATTCACACTCTAAGTTTGAAAAGCCAGATGTGATTAACGATGCACTACTTGTTAGCGCTGAAGAACAAGGCTGGGTTGTTGGCAAATTTGATTTGACTATCGCTAGGGGTGACATAGTTGGCTACACTTGGGAATCTGTTGCTATCACGCCAGACAAGTTTAAACCAAATAACGAAATCGCAACAATAATTGCACCATACAAAGCTATTGCAGATGAAAGACTAACAGAAGTTATTACAACTACTCGTTATGCGTTTCCGGGTGGTAGCACCGTTAGCAGAAGTAACGAAACTGCACTTGGCAACCTAGCTTGCGATGCACAAGTTGAATTTACAAAAAGTATTGGTGTTGATATCGACTTTGCACTTACGAATGGTGGTAACATACGCACAGGCTTGCCAGAAGGTAACGTAACACGTGAAGATATACTTAGCGTATTACCTTTTGAAAACCATATACTTATCCTCGACCTAAAAGGTAGCGATGTTAAAGATTTATTTACTTTCATAGGCACTATACCTCGTGGTAGCGGTAGCTTTGCACAAGTATCTAGCGCCGTATCATACACTATAACATACACTGGTGACAAAGGCGCAATATCTGATGTATTAGTTAATGGCATACCTATTGACGAAAACAAAATATATAAAGTAGCTGTTAGCGATTACCTTGCTAGCGGTGGCGATGGATTTGTTGCTTTAACAAATGCTGTTGGCTCGTTCAACACATCAACAATACTTAGCGATATGGTTATTTGGTACACTCAACAATTACCGCAACCTCTTGTTCCTACAATAGAAAACAGGATTAAGATAGTAACTAAGTAATAAAATTGCTTGCAAAAAATATTTGAGTCACTATTATATAGCTAACCATTTGTTTGGAGAGGTATATAATAGAACTCACTTATGAATACCTTGCACTAAAATCTATCAATGGCATGACAGACCACGTCATCGGTAAGGTTTTAGAAGCAAGAAAAACTATTTCTGGTATATTCTCAGCATCAAAAGACGAACTTTTTGAAATTGGACTTACAGAACTAGCAGTTATGGCAATAACTAAACAAAAATACAATAAATCATTTGTAGATAACGAAATATCACTCGCCAAACAAAACGATATTAATATAATCACTATCGAAGATAAACTATACCCTAAAAATTTACGCCTTATTAACTCGCCACCAGTATATTTATACACTAAAGGTGATGCAACATGCTTAAATAATATATGTATAGGTGTTGTTGGCTCAAGAAACTGCTCTAAACCAGCACAAGATTTCACTTATGAATTTGCGTATAAACTTGCAGAGCTTGGCATAACTATTATTAGTGGGTATGCTTACGGTATTGATATATCATCACATCGTGGTGCTTTTGCAAAGGGTGCTACTGCATGTGTGCTTGGTAGCGGATTGCTTGACATATATCCGCAACAACATAAAAAATATGTTGATGATGTGCTTAAACAAGGTTGCTTCGTTTCTGAGTTCCATTTAAACGAACCGCCACTTTCAACAAATTTCCCTATCAGGAATAGGATTATTGCTGGTTTGTCAAATGCGTTAGCAGTTATAGAAGCAAAAAAGCGTAGTGGCTCGCTAATAACTGTTAAACTAGCGAAAGAGCAAGGAAAACCTGTTTATGCTGTGCCTACTTTTCCATACTCTCATCATAACGCTTGCAATGCGTTAATTAAGGTTGGCGAAGCATCATTGTTAGAATCTTATCTTGACATAGTGAAAGATTTTGAATATGAATTAAAGCTACAAGTTAGTGGCGAAGATGAAAATGAAGTAGAAAAACCTAACTTTGAAAACGATACAGAACGCCTTGTTTACGAGGCTTTACTGATAAATGAATTAGATATTGATGAACTTTGTGTTAAATTAAATGTATCAATTATAGAGTTGTTATCTGTACTAACATCGCTGGAAATTGGTGGCGTTATAGTTAAAACAAATTCGGAGAAATATACAATATATAGGCGGTAACATGGATAAAATTGTATTTGCACTTAATTTGATTGTTGATTTTATAGACTCTAACGAATTGATTACGGAAAAAAATATTAGCGACTACCTAACTATATCAGGTTTTGATGATTATGAAGTTAGGCAAGTGCTTGCATTGCTCGATATTAAACATAACGTAGCATTTTATAGGTTTAGGGCGTTTACAAAAACTGAAAAACAGTTCCTAACGCTTGAAGTACAAAACTACATCAACAAACTTATATTACTTGGCGTGCTTGATATACTATCGGCTGAAGAAATTATTGAAAAAGCTGTCAACTCTGGCGATTACAAAATGCCAATAGAGCGTATAAAAGAACTCGTATTATACGTAATACTTGATAAATACACATCATCGTTTAGTAGCGGGCAACAACTAGATGAATACATACAATAAAGGATAATACATGAACTTAGTTATAGTAGAGTCGCCTGCAAAGGCAAAAACTATTGAAAAATATCTTGGAAAAGATTTTAAAGTTATGGCTAGCGTTGGACATATTATTGATTTACCATCTAGCGAACTTGGCGTTGATATCGAACACGACTTTAACCCTACATATACTGTTATTAAAGGTAAAGAAAAGGTTATATCTGCACTTAAAAAGAACGCAAAAGAAGCCGATGCAATCTACCTCGCACCCGATCCAGATCGTGAAGGTGAAGCTATCGCTTGGCATATCGCAGAACAAGTAAATACTAAACGCAACCCTAAACCTATAAAACGTGTACTGTTTAACGAAATTACTAAACGTGGCGTTCTTGAAGGTATCGAAAATCCTATCGACCTTAATATGAATAGGGTTAATGCGCAACAATCAAGACGTATCCTCGATAGGCTTGTTGGCTACCTCGTTAGCCCGCTATTGTGGACACCGCTTAAATATGGCCTATCGGCTGGGCGTGTTCAATCTGTTGCACTTAGGCTTGTATGCGAACGTGAACAAGAAATAGAAGTGTTTGTACCTGTTGAGTCGTGGAGCATTGAAGCAAAATTTGATATAAAAGGCGATACTAAAGCTACATCTGGCGTGCTAGATGCTAAATTAGATAAAATTAATGGCAAAAAAGCTGATATAAAAAACGAAACAGAAGCAAAACAAATTATTGCAGATATTCCAAAAACTGCAGAAATATCGGCTGTTGAAAAAAAGGAAGTGAAGCAATCGCCTACTGCGCCGTTCATTACATCTAAACTTCAACAAGAAGGTATCAGAAAGTTGTCGTTTACTGCTAGAAAGGTTATGTCTGTTGCACAATCGCTATACGAAGGTGTGGAACTATCTGATGGACCTACTGGCTTAATCACATATATGCGTACCGACTCTACAAGGATTTCGCCTGATGCCGTTGCAGAATGTGAAAAATATATCACAAGCAACTATGGCAAAGAGTTTTTACCAACTACAAAACGTGCTGTTAAAAAATCTAACGCAAACGTACAAGATGCACACGAAGCTATACGCCCTACATCTGTTATGCGTACACCTGCAAGTATCAAAAAGTACTTGTCGGCTGACCAATTTAAACTATACAAACTAATATGGGAACGCTTTGTCGCAAGCCAAATGGCAGATGCACTATACGACCAAACAACTGTATTGCTTGATGCCGATAAATACCAATTTAGAACATCTGCAAGGGTGCTAAAGTTTGCTGGCTTTACAAAACTATACATGGAAAGCCGTGAAGATGATGAAATAGACGATGATGACGAAAAAGCTATCTCTTTCAGTATCGAAGAAAAATCTAAAGCTGATGTATTATCTACTGATAAGAAACAACATTTTACACAAGCGCCACCTAGATATACTGAAGCTAGCCTTGTTAAAACGCTAGAACAAAAAGGAATAGGCAGACCATCTACTTACGCTGCTATCATATCTACTATTGTTGATAGAGAATACGTTGCACTAAAAGAGAAAAAGTTTGCACCAACAGAACTTGGCAGAATAGTCAACAATATATTAGTTACAAACTTCCCTAAAGTGTTTGAAGTAAAATTTACTGCCGAAATGGAAAAAGATTTAGATAAAATCGAAGAAGGTAGCGAAAACTGGATAGATGTTCTCAAACTATTTTATGGCGATTTTGATAAAGAACTTACAAAAGCAAAAGAAGGTAAAATCGCTAGTACACTTACTACTAACATGACTTGCCCTACGTGTAACAAAGGCGAGCTTACAATAAAATTTGGCAAAAGTGGTGCGTTTGTTGCATGTAGCACATACCCTGAATGTAAGTTTACATCTAACTACCAACGTGATGAAAAAGGTGGTGTTGAGCTTGTCGAAGCAAAATCGGCAGAAGGTATCGGCATTGATTGTGAAAAATGTGGTAGCGAATTAGTATTAAAAAATAGCCGATTTGGTGAAATGATTGCTTGTTCTGGTTACCCAGAATGTAAAAATATTAAAAACTTTGCTCGTACACCTAGTGGCGAGATAAAAATTATCGAAAATGGCACAAAAGTCGATGGCGAATGTGCAAAATGTGGCGGAGATTTAGTTGTTAAATCTGGCAGAAACGGTTTGTTTGCAGCGTGTAGCAACTTCCCTACTTGCAGATATACTTCGCCAGTTAAAATGGATGATGATAGCAACCTTGTACTAGGCGAAGCTAAACAAGCAAGCACATCAGCAATTTGCGAAAAGTGTGGTAAACCAATGGCCGTAAAACGTGGACCACGTGGTGCGTTCCTTGCGTGTACTGGCTACCCAGATTGCAAAAATGCAAAAAGCATGAAAAAGTAATATGGACAACTTTGATATAATTATTGTTGGTGCTGGACTTGCTGGCTCTGAAGCCGCATACCAAGCCACTAAACGTGGACTAAAAGTAAAGCTAATAGAAATGCGTCCTGAAAAAATGACAGAAGCACACACTGGTGGCAACTTTGCAGAACTCGTTTGCTCTAACAGCCTTAAAGCAGAAGCTATGAATACAGGCTCTGGACTATTAAAACTAGAGCTACAAAAGTATGATTCACTACTAATAAAATGTGCATACCAATCACAAGTACCTGCTGGTGGTGCGTTAGCAGTTGATAGAGATAAGTTTTCTGCACTTGTTGAAGATTATATCAAGAACCATCCACTAATAACTATCGAATATGGCGAAGTTACAGAGATTGACGAAAGCATACCTACCTTAATAGCTACAGGGCCGCTTACATCTGATACATTTGCTACATACCTTAAAGATAAACTAGGTGGAGCATTATATTTTGCCGATGCAATATCGCCTATACTTGATGCTGATAGTATCGACTATTCAAAAGGTTATTTCCTTGGTAGATATAACAAAGGTGGCGATGACTACTTCAACATTCCACTTACTGAACAAGAATATAACGACTTTTATGATGCGTTAATATCTGCCGATGTTGCAAAGTTTCATGATTTTGAAAAAATAGACTTTTTCGAGGGTTGTATGCCCGTTGAAGTTATGGCATCACGTGGTAGACAAACGCTATCTTTTGGACCTATGAAACCTGTTGGGCTTGAACATCCAGATACTGGCGAACGCCCTTATGCTGTTATGCAACTACGTAAAGAAAATATTGAGGGGACTGCGTTTAATATAGTTGGCTTTCAAACAAAAATGACTATATCGGCACAACAAAAAGTGTTTCGTATGTTGCCAGCACTTGCAAATGTCGAGTTCCTACGCTACGGCTCTGTGCATAGAAACACATACATCGAAGCACCTAAACACTTGAACAAATACTACCAATTTAAAAATATGAAAAATATATTCATAGCTGGACAAGTTACTGGCATTGAAGGATATATTGAATCTATCGCGTCTGGATTAATAGCCGGCATACAAATGAGCTGTTACGTGAAAGGTGAGCCGTTTTTAGAAATACCACAAAATACTGCACTAGGTGCATTATCATATTACGTATCTGGCGAATCTGGACTTGCGCACGCAACTGTTGGCGATTACGTACCATCTAACTTTCACTTTGGTATGCTAAAACCACTTGAAATACGTGTACGTAAAAAAAGCGAAAAGAAAGAAGCACAAGCAAAGATAGCACTAGAACTTGTTGATGAATTTTTAACGAATATATAAGGTGATATTATGGAAAACGCGAAGAAATTACTTGCACCATTTTTATGTAACGAAATTGGACTAACTTTTGAAGAAGCAGAAGTTAAACTTGGGCAAAGTAAAATTGGCGGGTTGCCACACCTCCCTAGCGATTTTGTCTGGCCATATTATAAGAGTGAAGAAGGCAACAATCCGCTTTCATTCCTCGCGCAAATCGACCTTAGTGTCGCAGCAAAATATGATACAGATAACTTACTACCTAAAAGTGGTACGCTATATTTTTTCTATGATTACGTTACGCTTACTTGGGGTTTTGACCCTAAAGATAAAGGTAGTGCAAAGGTTTACTACGTTGAAGCTGGCAAACCGATTATGCCTACTGAGTTTCCTAACGATTTAGATGAAGATTACATACTTGATCAA
>CAYJIW010000066.1:0-10125 GCA_964370335.1 uncultured Deferribacteraceae bacterium | reverse complement strand
TGCCCAAGGCCGGACTCGAACCGGCACAGCCTTGCGACCGAGGGATTTTAAGTCCCTTGTGTCTACCAATTCCACCACTCGGGCGAACACCGTTATTGCAACGGATATACTTTTTAACCTTATTTACTAATTATGTCAAGATATTTTTTAATAAAAATATAAAAAATCAGCTAAACTTTGCTTTAGCTAATAATGCTGCCTCTGAAAATATCGCTTGCAAGTTGTAACCGCCAGAGTCGCCATCTATATCCAACACCTCACCCACAAAATATAAACCACTTACCAACTTAGATTGCATACTCTTTCTATCAACTTCGTTTAAGCTAACGCCACCTACTGTCACCATACATGTTGAGAATGATTCTAGCTTCGTTATCTCAATCATATAATCACATAACAATTCAGATAATATATTCAATTTCTTATTTGATATATTGCACACATTCATAAATGGCTCTGCGCCTATCTGCTCTATAAAATAATGTAACATTTTCTTCGGCACGTCAAAATCACGTAACGCCGACATTATAGTTATATCCTTACTACGCTTTATATGCTTATCAAATTCGTGCCTAGCGATACCCAAAAAATTTAACTTCAAAACATCACCAGCTTCAAAATCTCTTGAATTATCAATAACTACTGGCCCAGATAAGCCTTTATGTGTTATCAGTAACGCACCATTATATTGCTTCAATTTCTTATTAGAGCGATAGTCGCTAACTATTGCATTATTAAACGCTATCCCAGAGAACTCTGACAACTTATGCTCTTTTAGCTCTACATTTGCCAACCCAGACTTTAACGGTGCTATTGTATGCCCTAGCTTTTTTGCCAACTCGTACCCATCACCAGTTGAGCCTGTACCCTTAAATGATAAACCGCCTGTTGTTATAACAACATTTTTGCCTTTATGCACTTGTTCGCCACTATATACACAAAAATATTCATCATCGACTTTTTTAATATCGTCTACTGGTTGGCTAAATTTGACTGTTGCTGTTTTTGTTTTTTCGATAAACATAGCTTTTATATCGCTTGCTTTCATTGATTTTGGAAAATATTTGCCATCGTCACGGCAATAACTTTTAACACCATTTCTATTAAAAAATGATACTATATCATCGTTAAAATATGTATAAAACGCATTACGCAAAAATTTACCGTTCTTACCATATTTTTGCAAGAACTCGTCTATACTGCCAGCATGTGTGAAGTTGCACGCACCGCTACCAGTTATCAACAACTTTTTTAGCGGTTCTTTATTTTTTTCAAGTATTAAAACTTTAGAACGGTTATTATGCTCTAGTATCTGTATAGCAGTAAAAAAACCTGCAACCCCACCACCAACAATTATAAAAACATACATCGCAACGCCTATTTTTTAGCTTCAACTCTATAAACGAAAAATCTCTGCCTTGCTCCGTTCTCTAGTGCTATATCTAAACGCTCTACAAACGTCACATTATCATACAAAGTCGCAAGTTCCACACCTTTATCAGCCTTACCCACATAATATCCGCTATAGCCTAAATACTCTTTATCTCGCTCTTGTTTATCCCATATGTCGTATTGACTAAACCTTGTTTCCACAGGTATATAAACGCCCCTTCTATCACCTGAATAAAACTTTAGCAACGACGCCGTTGTCAAGTGGTCGCTAAACATTACATCATCTGGCTTAACCAACTTGTTTACATACTCGATTGCCTCTTTATAGCCATACAACCTATATGAATAACTCAAATTTGGTGGCAATGGTAAGAATGGCATAACCCTAAACGTCACCGATAACAACAACGCAAATATGCAACCATATTTGAATGTACGTTTCATATCATATTCATCGGCAGCTAGTGCAGTCAATACTCCACCTGCCATAAACGCTACGATTATCCAGTTTAGTTCCATCTTCGTGAACAAGCCTTTATAGAAAAAGAAGAATAACGGAAACAGTGTAACCACTACTAAATATAGCTTTACATCGTCCTTAAACCATCTTTTAAAGTCTACCAAGTACCTAATCAATATTGCCGACAAAATAGGCGTTAGTATCAACAAGCTACCCAAAACTAATATTACAAATTCTTCTAAATCTACCTTAAATGATGATGTTGTACCATGTTTATATTGGAAAGAAATACTTATCCAGTCGTGTTGGTAGTTCCATATAAATATAGGTAGCACTACCACCGCTGCAAGCAACACTGTTAGCCATAATCTTACATCTTTCAACAAGTCTCTACGTCGTATAATTATAAATATAAACACAGACAGTGGAAACAATAATCCAGCATACTTGCTAACCATTATACAGCCTGTAAGTATCCCTGCTATCACAAAATCTTTCGTTTTATTATCAACTAACGCTTTATAAGTATAATATTGTGCAGCTGCCCAAAAAGCCATTAACGGCGAGTCTATCGTAATTATCATGTTGCCAAGCCAAACTGCTGGCAATATAGAAAACATTATCAGCACGTACCAACCAGCACGTTTGCCACCAATATCATACGTCAAGCGATATAAATAGTAGACTGTAACAGCCATACAAATAACGGTTGGTATCCTCACGAAAAATACGTGGTCGGGCAAAAATGTAAACGGATATATTATCCAAGCAATCATCGCTGGGTGGTCGTAGTAGCTTAAACTAGGGTTAAGCGCCCATACCCAATAGTACGCCTCATCACCGTTCAATGGGATAAAAATATTGTATATCGCATGAAAAATGCCAAGCACGAATATTACGAAAACTGCCTGGCTAGTATCGGATAGATTTTTAAACCAATTAACCATTACTCACCTATTTTTTCTGCCACTACATCAAAAACTTGTTTTGGTGTAATAACTTGTAAACAAACATTGTCGCTACATGGCGTCTTTCTGTGGTTTGATGCAGACACACAAGGCGAGCAAACAAGCCCAGCATAAATTGGCACAGTATCACCAAGTGAGCGATACAAAGCTGGCGTTTCTGGTCCAAATATTACAACAGTTGGCATATCTGTTACAGATGCAAAGTGCGCTGGTCCAGAATCGTTCGTGACCATTATTTGTGATAGTGAATATAAAGCTGTCAACTCTGATAGGTGGAACAACCCTGCTGTACTAAAGCAATTCTTTGAACCACTTGATAATACAAGTTTTTCTGCTTCTGCTCTTTCGCCCTTAGCACCTGTGATTAATATAAGTTTATCTGGGTAACGAGAGGATAGCATACCTATTAGTTCAGCATATTTTGCCTTATCCCATCTGCGTTGTGGCAACAGCTCACTTGCGTTAGGGTTGATTAATATTATTTGCTTACCTTCGCTATACGTATCGGTAAGTTTGGTAAGTATATTAACTACATTTTCTTTTTTATTATCAGCGATTTCCGCCTTTGCAAGTTTTAGTTCATCATCATGGATAATCGTTTTAGAATATGGTTTACCGTCGCTATCTTCGCTTAACGAGTTTACCATTGCTATAAAGTTTTTACCAATGTGTTGGTGCGGATTGTAGTGGATTTTATGTGTTATCATATCGCCACGATATAACCCTTCAGAATGAAACTTATGAAACCCAACAATATTATTTGCACCAGAAAAACCAGACAGTAAGGCAGTAAACCTAGAAAATAGCTCTAAATCAATCACAGTATCAATTTCTTTCTCTCTTGCCCATTGATAAAACTTTAGTGTATCTATAGCTAAACTAAATATATTATCTGCATTAATTGTGAAGATATTTTCATTTGGCACAGTTGACAACAAATCGAGTGATGGTTTATTTTTCTTAAATATTAGAAAAAATAAGTTTGCATCAAGTTCCTTTTGAGCCTTGCGCATAGCGGGGTCAACAATTATTGCGCTACCCATTTCTGACAACTCAATAAACAGAATATTTTTCGGTTTACACCGCTCTTTTTTAAATATTAATTTATAAACAAATGTACTTACAAAACATAAAGGTATGCCTACATATTTATCTACAAATCGCATTGTATCTACTTTCATTTTTCTTCCTTTTTATTACTTATAGCCCAAAAGAATAGCCCTACAAGCCCTTGTATTATATAAGAAAATCCAAATAATATTGATATTGACACGGCTACACTACTACTAACATTTGCAAATGCTAATAGACCAACCATTGCACCTTCACGTATGCCCCAACCAGCAAGCGATATTGGTATTATCGTAAGCAATATCACTGGTGGCATGATAACCATAAACGTTTGTATAGGTAACACTTCGCCAAGCGAATATGCAATAAAATATACACCTGCAAATGTCAACATATGTACAGATACAGTCATCGCTGATTGGATTAAAAACCTTTTTACAGAACGTATGACAGTATATAATGATTGTGATGGTAATATTAAAAACGATAAAAAATTTAATTTTTCAATAAATTTAAACTTATGTAATAATGCAAATGCAAAGAAACCTACTATACCGACAACGCATATTAGGTTTAATAAATTTGTTAATGCTTGCGGTAATATGCTTTTGTAAATATTTAAAAATACAATATTTACTAAGAAGATACCGAATATGCCAAGCCCTCTATCAATAAGCACACCAACGAATGCATAACGCTTTTTGTAGCCTAATGCAGATACATCAAGAATACGTACAGCATCGCCACCTATTGAGGATGGTAGTAATTGATTGAAGAATATACCTTTCATATAGCTTTTAAGGTAAAAACCTACACTACCGCCAAAATCAAGTTGATGCATAACAGTATGCCACCTGTAGCCAGCAAACAACGAACCAACTAAAATTAGCATAAATGCAATACAAATATATAGTGGTTCAGCATTTGATATAGTTGTAGCAACCTCGCCAATATCAGCAAAATATAACATAGCGCTAAGCATACCGATGCTAACAACTAATTTTAGTATAGTTTTTAGATGCGTCGTCATTAAAATAAATTCCTAAACATATTGCTTTGATATTAACACACATGAACTACATAGTCAATTTATATAGAGCTTATATTATTTTTTTCTACTTGATATCAAAAGGCTATTATTATAGAATATTATTGCAAGTTCATAGGAGGACAAAATTATGGCAGAAAAATTGTGGAATGAAAAACTCGCAGGCTATGGCGTTGATTTTGAAGCAGGAAAAGATAGTCGCTATTCGGAACTAGACCTAGATGTCCAAATAGCTGGTGCATTTGTTAAACTTGATAACGACTTACTTGATGGTGGTTTTCTTCAATTTTTTCATAATTGGGGTTATTCAGCATTTGAATTTGTAATAGCTGGAAGCGAAATAATAGAAGTATTTGATATTATAGAACCACTTGATGCAGCACTTAATGTAATAGCTAATCACCAAGAGAATGAAAGCATAACAACAGTATTGGATATTGCATCTTTAACAAATGATGATGAGAAAAAAGCACTACAAAATCTTGTTGATAAATATACAGAAAATAGAGAAACAATTATTAAGCGCTTAACAGAAAAATATGGCTAGTAACTATAGGTGCAAACACCTTTGTTTAAAATTTAATAGCCTTAAATAGAGTTATCCTAGTGACTATATATGTTTATCCTTATAGTCACTATATTGTTTATTAATCATAAGTTTTAATTAAGTAAATTACGTTATTTCAGCAAATGTGTTTTCTAAATTATAGCAATAATTATTATGATTTACAGAGAACTATATTTTTGTACAAAAAACTATGCAGTATGTCTGTTTTGCTTACTCTTTTTCGTTATCAATGCTTTCAATAGCTTGTATATATTTATCTGGCATATCAAGTTTTTTGCCAGCCATGTTACTAAGTTTTTCTACCCTGCTAATAAGCGAGCCTTTACCTGTTTGCATACTTTTTATTGCATCATCATATGCTTTGCTAGCGTTATCTAAACCTTTCTCAATATTTGTCATATGCTTTATAAATGCTTGGAACTTTGTCAGCAAGTTTTCTGCCTGTTCAATAATTTCACGTATATTTTTATCACGCATTTCGTTACGCCATAAATGCCCAATAACACGTAAAACTGGCATTAATGTTGACGGTGTCGCAATCATTACATTACTTTTGTATGCATCATAATATAGTTGGTTTGCAACATCGCCTTTAAAAAGCTCAGCGACTGCGCCCTCTAGTGGGATAAACATAATAACAAAATCTAAACCTTCAACATCACGAAGTTTTGTATAATCTTTACTACTTAACGACTTTACATGCGTCATAATAGCTTCTTTATGGTGCTTTAGGTGGATTATTCGTGCTGTTTCATCATCAGAGTTTACATATTTTTCATAGTCAACTAAGTTTACCTTTGAATCTATGATAATACATTTATCATTAGGTAATTTTATTAAAACATCAGGAATTAGCCTATTTCCATCACTATTTATTACACCTTGTTGTAAAAAGTACGTTTCATCTTCCCTAAGTCCGCTATTTTGTAGTAGCTGTTCAAGTATCATCTCGCCCCAGTTACCACGAACTTTTGAATCATTCTTTAACGCTTTTGTAAGGTTAAGTGCATCTTCTGACATTTTTATATTAAGGCTTTTCAAGTTATTGATTTCTTGAATTAATAGCCCACGTTGGCTATATTCATCTTTGCTTGTTTCAGTAAATGCATTACGAAACTTTTCGATATCTTGCTTGAGTTCTGTCAATGTAGATGATTGCATATTATGGAATTTTTCAGATTTCTTTTCTAATACTTCCTCACTTAACGATTGGAACGCCATTTTTAACTCATCAAGCTGTTGTTTTTTTGCATCATCATCAAACTTAAAGTTACTACGTAAGTCATTATATGTTGTTTCTAGTTGATTATATCTAGCTTCTTCATTCTTAAATTTTTCTATGAATAGTGTATTTTTTAGTTTAAGCGAGTTATATTTGATAAGCAGTATAATAAATGCTAATGCAAGCACTCCAATAACAATAAATGGTATCATGTGTTGTTCTATCATTACCCCTCCATATATAAAATTCCCGCATTTAAAGCGGGAATTAATTTAATTAATAATTAAGCTAGCAAACTACGACAGTCCAAAATCAGCAAGCAATTTATCTCTATTTAGGTTTTCTTCTTTAGAGTTTTGAACATACAAAAAACCGACTATCTTACCTATGCGTTGCCCCATGCCTTCAATAGATTTAATGGCTTTACGTAGTTTTTGTTCAGTAATATCTTGGAATTCTAACGCTTCTAGTAAGTGCGTGCCAATATCTTGTGCATCTTTCAAATCTTGCAGTATTTTGTTATACAAAGCAGTAAACTCTGTAACTTTATCTTTAGTTAACAATGTTTTTAATGTTTCGACATCATTCATCAAATTATCATAAAATGCCATTAAACTATTAGTAGATGAAAACATACTAGCAGTGGCGTTTTCTGTATCTTTGTTAATTTCATGAAGATAGTTTGTTACAACAGGTATCTCATTTTTAGAATCTTCAAGCGTTGGTGCTATTTCATCGACTTTACTTTTAGTATCATGGATAAGTTTTAGTAGTTCCCCAATCTCGCCTTTAATATTGCTACTAATATCTTCGCCATATTCTCCGGAAATAATCTTTTTAGCGATTGCTTTAAGATCTTGTATAGATAGGCGTTCATTATCAAAAACATCATCGGTAGGCACAACATATAGCTCATCGCCAATACCTTTTTCTACATCAATGACAAAGTTTTTTTTGTCGCCAGCAGCTTCTTCACGATTTTTTTTATTCAGTTCATCAGTTTCAGCTTCACGCTTTGCTAACTCTTTAGAGATAAGATCATCTAAATCGTCTTGGTCTATATGTATTTCGTTATCTTTAAACAATGATTCGCTTTGTGACATAGCATCAGCTAAAACTTCTGTAAGTAGGTCGCTATCGTCATCTTGTGGTGCAGACTCGCCAGCAAGCGCACTAGCAATTTTTTCAGCTTCAATAGCAGCTTGTTCTTCTATTTCACGTATCACTTGTGCTTGCGCTTCAGCTTCTTGTTTAGCCTTTTCTTCAGCTTCTAACTTAGCTTGCGCTTCTGCTTCTTGTTTCGCTTTTGCTTCAGCTTCTAACTTAGCTTTTGCTTCTGCCTCTTGTTTAGCTTTTTCTTCAGCTTCTAGCTTAGCTTGCGCTTCTAATTCTTGTTTAGCCTTTTCTTCAGCTTCTAACTTAGCTTTTGCTTCTGCCTCTTGTTTCGCTTTTTCTTCGGCTTCTAGCTTAGCTTGCGCTTCTGCTTCTTGTTTCGCTTTTGCTTCAACTTCACGATTAGCCTGCTCTTCGGCTTCACGTTTAGCTATTTCTTTTGCTACCTCAGCTTCGATAATTGCTTGTTGTTCAGCTTTTATTTCTTCTGTTTTGCGTTTGATAGTTTCTTCAGTTTCAGCATCAATTTTTGCAAGCTCTTTTGCAAGTTCTTCTTCTATTATTGCCTTTTGTTCAGCTTTTGCTTCTTCTTTAATTTTGTTAATTTCTGCAGCTTCTGCATCACGTCTAGCAAGTTCTTTTGCAACTTCTGCTTCGATAATTGCTTTTTGTTCAATTAATGCTTCTTCAGTTTTACGCTTTATTAATTCTTCTGTTTCGACTTCACGTTTTGCAAGTTCTTTCGCTATTTCAGCCTCAATTATTGCTTTTCTTTCGGCTTTTAGCTCCTCGCTATCAAAATTTGCTATTTCAGCAATTTTTTTTTCTTCTGTTGCTGAATTTTCTATGGCTTTACGTTTGTTTAGTTCCTCTGTTTCAGCCTCACGTTTAGCGAGTTCTTTCGCTATTTCGGCATCTATATCTAGTGCATCGCCAGATTTTTCTTCTGCTTTACGTTTGTTTAGTTCTTCTGTTTCAGCTTCACGTTTAGCGAGTTCTTTAGCTATTTCAGCATCTATATCTAGCGCATCGCCAGATTTTTCTTCTGCTTTACGTTTGTTTAGTTCTTCTGTTTCAGCTTCACGTTTAGCGAGTTCTTGCGCTATTTCATCATCTATGCTAGTAGTAGGCTCTGGCAAAGGTGCTGGTGTTGGGGCGGCCTCTATCATTGGCAATGCAGAAACAGGTTTTGAAGAACCTAGCACTTTTTTACGTAGTTCGCTTTCGTTTAGGTCGCCACTATCGCCAACAACTCTGTCAATATCAAGCAACATAATAAGTCTTTCGTTAAACTTGCAAATACCTAATATGTATTCTTGCCCAACAGAGCTAACAAGTTGTGGTGATGGCTCTACCATATTTTTATCTATTCTAACAACTTCTGTAACTGCATCTACAACAAACCCGACATTTTGTTTTTCAAACCTAACAACGATAATGCGTGTAGATTTGTCGAACTCGTTGCTACTAAGTCCAAAACGGATACGCAAATCAATAACAGGTATAACTTTTCCACGTAGGTTCATAACACCAAGAATATATCCTTCCATTCTAGGAACTATAGTAATTTCAACAGTGCGGATAATCTCTTGTATTTTTAGTACATCAATGGCATATTCTTCATCGCCAAGTTTTGTACCTACAAGTTGCACTTGTTCTATATCGTCATGATGTTCAATAAGTAGTTCATTATACATAGTATCGTCTTTCATATCTGCCTACCTTTATATGATTGATATAAGCTGATCTCTAATATCGTCAACACAGCCTGCCATTTCGCTATCAGGATAGGTTGAATAATATGGAGTCAACAGCTTTATACAGTCACTAACTTTTTCATCAAAAGGGAGAAAACCTAATTTCTCAACTTTTATGTTTAAGTACTTTTCAACAACGTTTTCAAAGCCAAAGAAAACATTAAGGTCACGTTTGTATTTAACTTGGTTAAGTATCATGCAAGGCCTATATGATGCGACGAACGCTTCAATAGCCTGCGCAATATTTTCATCAACTTTGTACACAGCATCAAGAATAGATTGAACTGTCGGGAAGTTCATACTTTTACTACGCAATTTTTTATTAATATCTTCAAAATCCCAACGCTTTGACAAGAAACGCTCGATATGTCTATATATTGCAACTTTCAAAAATCCGTATGCATTTTCAATAGATGTAGGTTCGCCAGACATGACAACCACTTTAATATCTGCGACATTAAAAATATCGACCATATTGAAACTTGTACCAGCACCTAGATCAAGCAACACATAATCGTAGTCAAGT
>CAYJIW010000065.1:0-10126 GCA_964370335.1 uncultured Deferribacteraceae bacterium | reverse complement strand
TTAAAATCCCTCGGTCGCAAGGCTGTGCCGGTTCGAGTCCGGCCTTGGGCATAAAGAATAAAGGCTATAACTCTGATGGTTATAGTCTTTTTTCGTTTTCAATTCCAGTTCGTAGCGAATTATTACGACTGACGGACTATTCATACGAAGCAGCCATCGTGCTGAACCAAATTTTATACTTTTATGAGAGTAAAACCCCAAAATCTAAGCTAAATTTGTATCAAATTAAGCGTATTACTCGCTATCCGAAAACTCCTCAAACACTAAGAAAAGTTCTTGCGTTTCTCCAAAATCGCAACATTATTTTGAAGTCTGGAAAAGTGTATGAACTAGGCAATTATTCACTAAACGAAAAATTTTTTAGACCAGAAAAAGAAGAACTCATCAGCTTGATTGAAACGAAAGACCTTGACTGCCTCGATTACCAATCTGCCGCTATCGTAAACTTCTTTAGGCATAGCCTGCTCGAATACGATATGAAAACCATGTACATATCAGCACGTGAGCTAAAAAAGCGTTTAAAGCTAGATATAAGCCTATCAGCGATACGAACAAAACTAGATGAACTCGTTACTGCTAAGTATATAAAACGAACGCTAATAGGCAGAAAATATAACTATGAACTCATAGAAAATATATTGCTCGATAAAGGGCTTGACGTTATTAATAACTTAGCAGATGACCTGTCGCTATTGCTAGAAAAACATTGCAAAAGATACGGTTACTATGTTGCTAATAAAAATAGTATCACGTTTAAGCGTATGTTAAACGATGGGCGTACTTACGAGGATATTAAGCATATTATAGCATACTTATGCGTTGCCAGCGTTAACGACCGTAGAAGATATTACGCAGCTAACCATATCGCAAAGTCATTCGATAATTTGATATCGAAAGCTAAATCATCAGTTAGCAAGCATAAAAAGGTGAGGGTAATTTCTAAACTTTCAAACGGGCATGCTATACAAAAGTTTAATAAGTCAGAAGTTCCCATGGACAATAACGAGATATGGACAGAGGCTATCGGCTGGCTTGAAACACAAGGCGAGTTCGTTTATAAATGCTACCTACAAAACAGGTCGTTGACGACAACTGCAGACGATGGGAGCGATTATAACGATTTCTATTATGAATTGCTAATTGCGATAGTGTCAGCAGCTGTCAGGAACAAAGTAAGCCCGTTATCGTTCACACGTGAGTACATCAAAAAGACGATTAAAGCACACTCTATACAAAAGTTTAGGAGCCAAGCGACAGATGTTGCATTAGATGATATTATCGATTGTGCAGAAGTCGAAAAATCAAGCTATGAACCGCTAAAATATGATATGAAAAAAGTGCCAGACTATTTAGCACACATACCTTATGAGGAACTCGAAGTAATGATAAAATATTACAATAAGAGCAACGGTAAAGAAACAGTTAAAGAGCTAGCGTCAGAATATGGCTTTTCTATAGGCAAAATATCTCGTGTAATAAATAAAACTTTTGACGAGGTTAAACAGCTATATTACCAACATGGTGCATCGTATAGTTGACGACATAACACAATAAATCACATCACAAACTAAACCAAATCACACAATGTAATATTAGTGTGTCTATTTTTAAAATAATCACAAAGCTATATGTGCCAAGTGTTTCAGAAAGTTATTATGTATAATTAAAGCATATTTGCATAGTTCTAGTGTATTTCTATAATAAAAGTAAGCATTGATATGCTATGAAAGTTGTTGAAATTGCAGTAACTCGATATTATGCACAGATAATAACCATTAATGCACAGATAATCATAACCTTATAAGAGATATTAAGAATAATGTATAAATCTACATTTAAAATTCCTGACCTCAAAAAAAATAACACAAAAGTTCGCAGGAACTTTTCTATTTTATCTCTTGTTCAAGCTCGTTAAATTCTGTAGTATTAAAGAAATCTGCAAGCGTCATATCCAAACCGTCACATAACTTTTTTAGCGTTACTACGCCCGGATTTAAACTACCACCGTTTATTATATTCTTTAATGTCGATGGCGGAACAGCAGAAGTTCTTGCAAGCGTATGCACCGCAATATTACGCTCCTTACATAACTCCCTTAGTCTATCGGCAACAGCAGTTCTTGTATCCATAACCCCTCCAGCAATGCAATGTCTAATTTTAAACAAGTCCCTTTGTTGTTAAAGACCTTATATGGACTTTAACGACCATATATGGCAATTTGACCGTATATGGGCTATTATTGCTATGAAAAATTATGCACTATTAAAAAAAATTCAATTAATTAAGACTTTATATGGACTTTTGCGACCATATATGGTAACTTAGCTCATATATGGTCGTTAATTGTGATGATACACATTAATGCGAAATATAATATTTAAAAGCTATAGGAGGCTTGATGATGAAAAAAGTGCTTATTATGTTACTTGTTTTTTTAACGGTGTCTGCCACAAATGCATGGGCAGAAGAAGCGGATGACCATTTTGGGTTTTATTTAATTCTGGGTGTGCCAATAATGCCAATTGCCCAGTATAATGGGGAAGATGTAGATGGGACTGCTATTGGTATTGATATGCTGGCTGGTTACCACTTCTCAAAGTATTTTGCAGTAGAAGGCGATATACAAATTATTGCTTATGAAACTGTGGAGTACTATGCATATTCACCATGGAGATTGCAACTAACAGGTACTGATATCAAAGTTGGTGGAATATTTAATTATCCAATCGGATCGTTTAGGCCGTATGTTGGTGCTGGTGCAATGTATTCAGCACTAAGTTTAGAGTTAACAACTGTAACAGTTAGTGCATCATCATATACTGATAATGCTGATAGTGGGCTTGGGGTGTATGGTAAAGCAGGCGTAAAGTTTGGCTTTGGCCACCAAAAAAGGTATCTCATTGATGCAGGTGTTGAATATGCTAGCAGATTTATGGACTATAACTTGTCGACATTATCTGTTCGTATTGGTGTTGGGTATATGTTCTAAGTGATTGTTATACCTCATAATTTGAGCCCACTATCTAGTGGGTTTTTTTATTGTCAAAAAGTTTGGCAATCAGTGTTAAAATAAATAGCACGCTTCTAAACTCTTATTGTAATGATGTAAAGTAAACTTAACAAATATAATGACAAAATATTTGATAATTGTATTGACTAGGTTATAGCGATATGATATATATAATTATAGCAAGAGGTGAAAATGTGAATGAAAGGCTTGATAAATTTAACATTATTGCAAGTTTGAGAAAGGAAAAAGGCTATTCGCAAAATGAATTGGCTAAGCGACTCAATGTGTCACGTCAAACTTTGAGCAAATACGAAAACAATACCGAAGGCATATATGCAGAGCTTATTGTTGGGCTTGCACAAGTTTTCGGCGTAAAGTACGAACACATTATAGAAAATAAGCCTATAACTGCAAATAGAGCAGAATTTTCACAGCCAAAAAGCAACACTATAAGCATTGAAGAACAAGAAATCAGGTCAAACATAGCAAAGAATGATCTTGGTAAGTTTAAACAAGTTTTTCTGTATATCACCGAACAAGTCGGAGCAAAACCAAACATTGGGCAAGCAACATTGTTTTCGCTATTATACTTTATCGACTTTGATTACTATGAAAAATTTGAAACTCAACTTATGGGTCTAAAGTATCAAAAAGATGAATATGCTCCTTTGCCTGTTGGGTTTATGAACTTCATCAACTATATGTCTGCAGAACATATGATAAGTGTTGTTGATATTAGTAACTATGAATTGAGCGATACAAAATATTTGCCACTAATCAAGCCTGATTTAACATTGATAAGCGCACAAGAAATTAAACATATCGATGCTACGCTTGAACGGTTAGCGAATAAAAATGCTGATGAAATGCTTGACTTGCTCAACGAAGATACACCTTGGATTGCTACTAGGTTGAACGAGCTTATTGAATACGAATCAGTTTTTTATAGAAATAATGTAACAACGGTAAGAACTTATGCGTAGAAGCTTCTATACAAAAGAATTTATTCATGAACATGGCGAATTTATACGCAATAATGAAACATTTGAAGAAGATTTCGAGCTATTAAGGACGGTGCTCGCGGCTTTGCATGCCAACAATAAAGATGTTAGCTTTATGGCTACCAAACTTAGCGAGTATAACGGCGCTTTTTATTCTGTGTATGAGCTTAAAAAGGTTGCTTGTCGGGCGATACGTGGCAGGGGCGGATATACGGGGTTGCACATTATATATTTGTATAACGAAAAGATTAGAAAAATAACCTTTTGCGAGCTATATCTAAAGTCGGAAAAGGAAAGTTATAATAAAGAACGCATCGAAAAAATCATTGGAGAGTTATTGATAAAACAAGATAATATATAATTTTTAAAAACACAATAAAAGTAAAGCCCTGCTAAGCGCTAACTTAACAAGGCTTTCAGAAATATCACGAGTGATACATCTGTAGATATATCAAAACTATCACTTCTTAGGCTAAATGTCAATATTTCTGCTACGTTTTGTAATATTCACTATACAATATTGCTGACTCTTTTTTTTGTGTTAATCAATAAAGGAGGTCATTATGACGAAAAACTGTACCAAATCAATGGATCAGTTACTAACAGAAGTTTCCGAAAGTTTTGGCGGTATGTCAAAAACAATCATTATGAAAAGGCTCAAAAGGGTCTTTGAGATCATGATGGATGAAAAATATAGTGCTAATAGGTATTTATCATCACTTGAACACAATGAAATATCTATACATAACGCAAGGGATGTTTTTTATAGCCCTAAAGATGCGAAAATCCCAGAACGGCTCAAAATCCAAATTGGCAAATATACGAGTGTTTTTGGTGATTATTTTGGCTTGGATAGCGGTATTGTGCCACAAAAAATGTTATCTTTTGAAGAAGCAAATGGCGTCGCTATATTTATCAGGATGACGCTAAGCTATATCGAAGCAATCGAGGTAAAACGACTGTTCAAGCCATACATAAACGCAGCTATCAAAGGGACAGCAGTATCAAAAGACGACAAGGGCAACTATACGGTAGAGTTTAGCAAGTTGCTGACAGAAGCCGACTTAGAGGAGTATAAACAGTTAAACTTGTTGCAAAACCCAGTGATACAAGGGCTTTGTTGCCATGATGAAATACCGCCACATGAAAAGGTTGGCACTAAGGGTAAGTTGCAGTATTATTACGTAAAGAAGATTAAGGTTGAATTGATTGGCGATACTTACAGAGCGTATTTTTCGCTATCGCGCAAATCTAGCCGTATGCCAATAGCGATACTCGAGGCTTTAAGGAGCGAATATGCCGAATTGCCAAACGCCCAAACTGCCGAAAGAACAAAACTTGCAATAAAAACAGGCTATCGCAAACCGGGCGAAATCTGCCATGGCATAACAAGTTTAGATATAAGCAAAGAGGAGTTAAAAGAACTACGCAAAATCCTTGGTGGCGAAAGATTAAGCCTAAAACAGCCTAAAAAATAACGCACAAACTCCCCTGAGTATAGCAGGGGAAGTGTTCAAATTAAACGATTAGTATTGACTTTATCTATGCCACATATTATATTTAATTATGTCAAATAATGCAAAATGACTAAATTAAACTAGGTAATGACTAAGATGAAAAATTATAACTTTGATGATAAATGGCAAAAGTTGCTAACGCCAGATATTGTTCAGCTACTAACGCAAATACATGAGTTTAAAGGTCAACAGAACCTTTTTATCACGCAAAAAGCAAGCACTTTAACATCGCTTTTAACGATTGCGAAGATACAAAGTACAGAAGCGTCTAACAAGATTGAGGGTATTTATACATCTAGCGAACGTCTTAAACTGATTGCTCTTGATAAGGCTACTCCGCAATCACGTGATGAGCAAGAGATTGCTGGCTATCGTGATGTGCTTGCGACTATACATAACAACCATGATTATATCTCGATTATGCCTAATATGATTTTGCAACTGCACCGTGACTTATATAAATATAGCGGTTTAGGTTATGGCGGTAGTTATAAGAATAGCGATAACGTTATTGCAGAAACATTAGCAGATGGTAGCAAGCGTGTACGTTTTCAGCCTGTGCCAGCGTGGGAAACCTCTAGTGCTATGGAACAGCTTTGTAATGCGTATAACGAAACTATGTCGAAGCAAGAAGCTAACCCGTTATTGA
The DNA here is from genome assembly GCA_964370335.1 of uncultured Deferribacteraceae bacterium. Lineage (GTDB taxonomy): Bacteria > Chrysiogenota > Deferribacteres > Deferribacterales > Mucispirillaceae > CAYJDR01. Next base: position 3,949 of record CAYJIW010000065.1, on the reverse strand, counting down.
TTAGCACGATGTTTATACTTGATTTTCTTTGTATTCACCCATTTATTGATGGCAATGGCAGAATGAGCCGTTTGATTACGTTGTTACTGTTATATCGCTCTGATTATATAGTTGGTAAGTATATTAGTATTGAGAAAATCATTGAAGAGAGCAAAGAGACGTATTATGATGTGCTTGAGGTATCGTCACATGGTTGGCATGAAGATGGTAATAATTATGTGCCATTTGTGAAATATATGCTAGGCGTGATTGTTTCTGCATATCGTGATTTTGCAAGCCGAGTAGATGCGATAATCGTAAAAGGCTATTCAAAACCAGAACGTATTGCAGATCTAATCAAGCAGACACTAGGGCAGATAACAAAGAGCGAGATTTTAGAAAAATGCCCCGATATAAGCGATACAACAGTGCAAAGAACACTAAACGACTTATTAAAAGCAGACAAGATTACAAAAATTGGTGGCGGACGTTATACAAAATATGTGTGGAAAAGGTGAGTTGATTGTTTATAATTGTAAAGTTTGATGTATAGCTAAGTTAGGAATGTTACAACTTAAGCTGGTCATAATAAATCAATATGTTAAGATTATTAATTACATTGGCTGCAGCACAATTGACATATTTAACATTAGAGCTTATAATCAATGAAGATGATAAGAACGAAGAGAAGATAATGATAAGAGTACCAAATAAAACGCCAAATCACCTGCTCTATTTAGGGGTGAGCTAGTAAATATGGAGGATAATCATGGAAAATAGTGGATTTTATATGTTTATAGGCTTCATTGCAATTTTAGCTATTGCTGGTTTTTACCAATTAAATCAAATTGAAAAAGAGCTTAAAGAACTTAAAAAACTTAAAAAAGACAAACAATCTAATTAGTTAGCTTGCAAACAAAAAAACTATAACACCCTACAGGGAACTAAATGTCCTTTTCTTTGTATTATGTATTATCTTCATTAGTAATTTCGTAATATATATTACTAGGTAGATATGAGTATGCAGGATCATTATCCCAATCATCAAGACTTTCAAAGATATTATTACTAGAACTATCATAAGAGGTGTCATTTTTTCTATTTTTATTAATAAGTGTAATTATGACAGCCCACGCAATGCAAAAGATTACAAAAAGAACAAAAAGAATGTTAAAAGAACTTGCTGTTTGTATAACTTATCTCCGATAATTTTTTATGCAATATCTCATAATAATATTATTATATATCTCAAAAAAGTAAAAATCAACAAAAATTTGATATTATTAAACTGAAAAAGGTTCACGTGAACCTATTTGTAAATAATTGATAATCAAGCATTAATGACTTAGTTTATGTGTTTATATCGCACTGGAATTAATTGTTCATAAATTTTGAGATACCCAAATCATGCAAGGCTTTGACGCTTATACAGGCTAATAGACTAGTCCTGCATGATAAGGGGGTGATGACTTAGTTTTAAGGCTATTAAAGCTGTTTAGCTAAGTCGAAGTCAATGGAGGTAGCCGCCTCCACTTATAATATAATATATCGTCAACCTTTGTGTGTCAATAATAAAAGGAAATAAACAGTTTGTCCTCCAAATTCACGCAACTTTTACAGCTTATATGCAATTAGCGAGTACGTGAACAGGAGGACAATGCTTATGAAAAGAAAGCTAAAGTACGTAACTTGTTACCTAATTCAGAGTTATTGGATGCTGCAACATCCTATAGTATTATAATAGGTTCTGTTCTCCTATTTGTCAATAATTAAAAAGTAATATCACACACTAGGGATATTGCATATACATCAAGTAATTTTTAGCTTTTCTTGAGGTGGTTGCATTAACAATACTCTGTATAGACTTGATTTTTAGAGTTAATAGGGTTATATTAAGTATAGATAATGAAAATGGAGGCAATCAACAATGAGTATAGGTTATATTTTTATAATGTCAGTTCTAGTGCTTTTGGGTGTGCATATCCATTTTGTATCAAAGGAACTTGACAAGAAAAAAAAACAAAAAAAAGAGAATAAAGAATAACTTTTGATATAGTTAATATTATATATTTTGAGGATAGTATAAACACTGGAGGTAATGATGATTATTTGGATTTTGACTTGGGCAACAATAATTCTTGTGTCAGTATTATCAATTTGGTTTATGACTTACCGATATGATAAAACGATGAAAGAAGCGTTAGAAGAACTCGAAAAAGATAAGTAACTTACTGCTTACGTTGTTAATTTATTTAACCTCATAAACATACAGGGCTCTAAAGACCTATTCGACTTTTTGTATCTTGTAGTAGTATAAAAAGCAAAGGAAATAACCATGACTAGTTGGACAATTACTTGGCTAATTATTTTGTTTGCATTAACAGTTTTAGGACTATTTTTTTTACAAACAAGCAATGAAAGAACTAGATAAACAAGAACGAGAGAAAAAAATAACTTACTGTAAAGCTTGATCTAAACTAGTACACGTTAATGTAGCGTAACTTAACCTTACAATACAATTTTAAAACAAGGATTATAAGATTAAGCCTGAGCTACTACAAATAAAAATCCTATATACATTCATTGATTTTGAATAAATATAAGGTATAGTGAAATATAAGCTTATCATAGAAAAAAGCTATTTACAGTCTTTTCTTAACAGGCTCCGGATAGCCGAGGGCTGTTTTTGTTGATGGATATAGCTAAGGTTATTCTAAACTGTTTCCAAATGCTTTTACTACATCTTCACCACCTAAATTGGATACGGGTTTCCCCATAGCTTCTCCAATTAAATGTAACATTGCCTTTGCACGCTTTATAAAATATGCTTCAAAATCATCTGAGCGCATATCAGCAATATCAATTATATGTGTTGTGACATTATGATTAAGTTGTGTTTCTGTAACATGATCATCTTTTTCAATTTTTGACATATATTTACTTGGAGCGTGTCCACCAATAGTTCTGTTCGTTCTTGAGGTAAGTGGCGTTTTGTTGACTATTGAATTCCATTTTGACTTTTGTAAATTGAAACTTTCGCAATAAGCCTTTGGGAATACATGATGAATATCAACGCTCTCATCAAGGAATGTTGTGAAGTCCATAGCTTTTCCACTAATAAAGTCTAATGCCCCCGCTTTCAAAAGTAGTGCCATAACGCCTTTATATGCAGCACTTAAACGAGTTTGCAGTGATAATAATCTCGTAGGGTGGAAATAGGCACGAGAAATAGTATCAGGTTCGTTTCCGCCGTTGAGCCAATCGATTACACCAGTAACATCATTTGCATAACGCGTTTCATTCGCACCCCCATACATCTCACCAAATACACCACACCAAAACCATCTTGAAATCTTATCACGAACCGTTCCATCATGTTTACGACTCCCTAATATAGCAAATAAAGCTGACAGTGGTATTAATTGAGTATTGTATGGCAAATCACGAGATGAAAAAATTCTCTGCTCTTTAAGAAAAATAGCAGCCTCAATGAATCCATCGCAAAGCTCATCTGAGTATTTTTTGTACTCATCAAGTGATAATTTCAGCACATCTTTTTTCTTGCAGCTAACAAATTCACCGCCAGCTTTACGGATATAATATCGGCTAACAAGTGTTATTGCTGTTAAAAAATCAGTAGAGGATACATCTGACAAAAGTGCTGCTGACTTTTGTAACATGTATTCATATTTATTATCCCAATCTTTTCGTAACTCAAAATTATCTGCTGCAAAAGATGCTGTAACCAACTCAAATACAGTTAAGGATACGCCACCCTGATTTACATTTTCAAAGACTTGACAAACAGCTTCTTTGGGAGTGCTTTTATCAAGTGTAATTACAGGAACAGCATAACTAAATATTGCTTGTAAAATATTTTTATCAAAATCATCATACTGCTCGACGATTTGAGAATCATAGTTATGATGCTTTTGATATTCATTTCTCCACTGCGATGTAGCTGAATAAT
>CAYJIW010000064.1:9980-10219 GCA_964370335.1 uncultured Deferribacteraceae bacterium | reverse complement strand
TGCCCTGTTCTAAATACCATAGCGCCGCCTTTTACGACACTACCTTCGCCACGTTTAACTGCTTCTTCGTAGAGTGCTTCTGTAGGCATATTCAAGTAAATAGCCTTAGGATTTTTGATACCGTACTGCTTTAAATAATCGTTTGAAACATTAAAGTTACTCATAACATTCTCCTTTATATATAGATTTATAATTATCTAACTATTATATTGTTACGCATTATACATAAAACATATTGA
>CAYJIW010000064.1:0-9934 GCA_964370335.1 uncultured Deferribacteraceae bacterium | reverse complement strand
TAAGTTGCAACTTTGCATAAATCGTTTATAATAGTATATTAATTGGGTAAAAATTTATGGAAAATTATTTTTTAATTACTGTTTCTGATCAAGAAATTGCAAAAGAAAAAGTTAAAGCACGTGAGCTACGCAAAAAACAATGGTGGAAATCACAAGTATCAAGAGGCGTATGCCATTATTGCGAAAAAAAGGTTGATAGTAGCGAAATCACTATGGATCACGTTGTACCTTTAATACGTGGTGGCAAGTCTACTAAAGGCAATATTGTTCCCGCTTGCAAGCAATGCAATAGCGAGAAAAAACATATGCTACCAATAGAATGGGAAGAATATCTTCAATCACTTAAACAGTAGTTATCATTTTTTTTACTTTTTTTTCATCTATAACTTGAGTTTATCACTAAATATGCTATAGTCATAAATAATTTTATTTAAAATCCTTAGGAGATGTTTCAAAAATGAAAGGTAGCGATATAAGAACAGCTTTTTTAGAGTATTTTGCTGATAACGGGCATACTATTGTTTCATCATCAAGCCTAGTGCCACATGATGACCCTACACTATTATTTACTAATGCTGGTATGAACCAATTTAAAGATATTTTTCTTGGCAAGGAAACACGTACATATAATCGTGCTACTACATGTCAAAAAGTTGTTCGTGCTGGTGGCAAACATAACGATTTAGAAAATGTCGGGCGTACTGCAAGACACCATACTTTTTTTGAAATGCTTGGCAACTTTTCGTTTGGCGACTACTTCAAAGTTGAAGCAATCAAATTTGGTTGGGAACTACTTACAGTTAAGCTAAAAATCCCTGCTGATAAATTGTTCGTCACTGTTTACGAAAAAGATGATGAAGCATACGATATTTGGCACAAAGTAATTGGCTTGCCAGAATCTAAAATATATAGAATGGGCGAAAAAGATAACTTTTGGCAAATGGGCGATACTGGACCATGCGGGCCTTGTTCCGAAATCCACTTCGACCAAGGACCAGATGTCGGCTGTAAACGTCCTGAATGTGACCCATATTGCGATTGCGATAGACACCTTGAAATATGGAACTTAGTATTTATGCAATACAACCGTTCTGAAGATGGCACACTTACACCACTACCAAAACCATCTATTGATACTGGTGCTGGTTTAGAGCGTGTTGCTGCTGTTATGCAAGGCGTTGATAGCAACTACGACACAGATTTAATCAAACCTATCATTGAATATATTGCACAACTTGCTGGTAAAAGATATGGCGATAACGAAAGCGATGACGTTTCTATGCGTGTTATTGCAGACCACTCCAGAAGTACAACATTTTTAGTTGCTGATGGCGTTATGCCTAGCAACGAAGGGCGTGGCTATGTACTTAGGCGTATCATGCGACGTGCAATGCGTCATGGCAAAATGCTTGGGCTAAATAGCGAATTTTTCTATAAAGTTAGCGGTTTTATTGTTGATTTTATGAAGGGTCACTACTTTGAACTTGCTGATAAAAAAGAATATATTGTAAAAATAGTTAAAACTGAAGAAAGTGCGTTTGGTAAAACATTATCATCTGGCATGAAGCTTATTTCAGAAGAAATATTGCCTAAGCATAACAAAACAAAAGTTATTGATGGCGAAGATATTTTCAAACTATACGATACTCATGGCTTCCCTGTTGATTTATTAACAGATATTGCTGAAGACGCTGGCTATACACTTGATATGCAAGGGTTTGAGCAACACATGAAAGAACAACAAGAACGTGCAAAACGCTCTAGTAGCATGTCTAACGATAGTGAAGTATCTGATGTACTTATTAAAATCGGAGCAGAAATTGAAACTGAATTTATAGGCTACGAAAGTTCTAGTTGCAATGCAGATATATATGCGATAATCAAAGATGGCAAAGAAGTTGACGAACTACAATCAGGCGACAAAGCCGATATTATACTGAAAACTTCACCTTTTTATGCTGAAAGTGGTGGGCAAATCGGCGATAGTGGCGTTATAGATGTCAGTGGCGCATTATTTCATGTTTCAAACACACTAAAAGTTGGTGGCGCTTTCATACACAGGGGCGAATTAAATAATGGCAACATTAAAAAATCTGCTAGCGCTGTTGCTACTATAGACTGCAATAAACGTAAACTTGTTGAGCAAAACCATACTGCAACACACCTACTACATAAAGCATTACAACGTATAATTGGTGGGCATGCTAGGCAAGCTGGCTCTATGGTTAGCGATGATAAGCTAAGATTTGACTACACGCATACATCTGCGTTATCTAATGAAGAAATTGCTTGTATCGAACGTGAAGTTAACAACATCATATTTGCTAACTTACCAATAACTAAAGAATTAATGAGCATCCAAGATGCTATGAACGCTGGCGCTACTGCCCTATTTGGCGAAAAATATCATGATACTGTTCGTGTTGTATCTGTTAATGATTTTTCTATGGAGCTTTGTGGCGGTTGCCATACAAACAACACTAGCATGATTGGATTATTCAAAATTATTGAAGAAACAAGCGTCGCATCAGGCATTAGGCGTATCGAAGCTGTTACAGGCGTACACGCATACAACGTATTAAATAAGCATGATGCTATTGTTAAGCAACTAGCTAGCCAGTTTAAAAGCCCAGTAGCAGAAGTAGTCACAAGGGTTACAGCGTTGCAAGATACACTAAAAGAGCGTGAAAGACAACTGAAAACTATTGAAGAAAAATCTACTGCAAAACAAGCAGAGCAATTTTTATCAAACGTCAAAGTCATTAATGATGTTAACGTATTATCAGTTAGGCTTGATAATAGTAGCGTTGATAGCATGCGTAACTTTATTGACATGGCAAAAAACAAACTTCAATCATGCATTGTGCTAGTTGGTGGCGTTACTGATGGCAAAGTTATGTTTGTTTGTGGCGTTACTAAAGACCTTATCGGCAAATATAAAGCTGGCGCTATCGTTAAAGAAGTTGCAAAAATTGCTGGTGGCTCTGGTGGCGGTAAAGACGATATGGCACAAGCTGGTGCAAAAGATGCTGCACAAGTCGATGCTGCACTTGAAAGTATTTACAAATTAGTTTAATACAATAAATTTTATAAACGGAGTATTTTAATTATGAAAGCAGACACTATTAACCCTTTCGTTACCGCAACGATCAATATGTTATCAACTATGGCAGGTATCGAAGCGAAAAAAGGCACAATCTACATTAAGCAAGATGATGTTATGGTACATGATGTATCAGGTGTTATCGGTATCGCTGGCAAAATGTCTGGATTTGTTGCGTTAAGTTTTCCAGAATCATTAGCATTAAAGATAGTTTCTGGATTTATCGGCGAAGAAAAAACAGAAATGTCACGTGATGTTATTGATGCTGTTGGAGAATTTACAAACATGATTGCTGGTAGTGCTAAGCGTGTATTTGCTGAACAAGGGCAAAAATACGAAATAGGCATACCTAACGTAATCACAGGTAAAAACCACATCATTAACCGCCCTAGCAACATTGTTTGTGTAGGCGTTACTTTTAGCGTAGATGGCGAAATGTTTGTTGTTGAAGTCGCACTTAAAGAAGTTCCAGATTTTGACAAATTTTAATTAAACAGTAAAATACAAAAATGCATCATATTAAAAAGTTATTTCTAATTACTTTTTTATTATTTACTATCATGGAGAGCAACGCAATGGCTGTACCAATAGAATACAAGCTTGATAATGGGCTTAAAGTTATTTTTGAATATGTTCCGGGTGTCAAGGTCGTATCAGTTCAATCTTGGATACAGACAGGCTCTGTAAATGAAACGCCAGAAATATCTGGTATCTCTCACTTTTTAGAGCATATATTGTTTAAAGGCACTACAAAATTCAAACCCGGCGAGATTGATACATATCTCGACTCAAAAGGTGCATATAATAACGCATTTACAAGCTTTGACGTTACAAACTATTATGTAACAATACCGACTGATGAAGCGGAAGCTGCGTTTGAAGTTGTTAGCCAAATGGTTTTTGAAGCGTTATTGTTAGCTGATGAAATAGAAAAAGAAAAACCAGTTGTACTGCAAGAAATAAAGCGTAGCTATGACGACCCTAACTATAACTTATGGCTAGATGTGCAACAAAACTTGCTAGGTGGCACACCTTACGAGCGTAAGATTATTGGCACGCCAGAAACTGTTTCATCATTCACACGTGAGACTTTGCTTGATTACTATAACAAATATTATCACCCAGAAAATATGACATTAGTTATTGTTGGCGACATTGAAGATAGTAAAGTGCGTGAACTTGCAACACAATATTTTTCATATAAACGTGATGTTGAAGTTGGTAAAATGTATGATGGAACAAATAAAAATACATTCACTAAACCTGTTACTAGCGAATTTTCAGCAGATATTGCTACAGAATACGTATTTGTTGGCTACCCTACTGGTACACAAACTACAGAAGAAATGTATGCTGATAGCGTCATGATGGAGATATTATCTGGTGGCGAATATTCTATACTAAATGAAAGATTAAAACTTGATAACAATATCGTAATATCTGTAAACGATGTTGGTATGTTTAATAAATATCATGGCTTTTTTGGCATAGTTGCAGAAGTTGCAACAGGTAACGCAGATAAGTTTAAAGCGGAAACAAAAAATATATTATCTGATATGATTAATGGCAATATTGATGCTAAACGTATAGAAAAAGCTAAAAACAGGCTAAAAAGTAAAGAACTTTTTCAAGCACAAGATGTATCATCACTTGCTAACGAAATCGGTTTTTCTTATGTGCTAGGCTTTAAAGATTATTACCAAAATTATCAACAAGGTATAACAGATGTTTCGCTTGAAGATATAAAATCATCTGCTAAACGCTTAACATCTACACCAGAGTATAACGGAAAAACTATTCCAAAATCATAAACACTAATTTTATCAATAAATAAACCCCGCTATGCTTTAACACATGCGGGGCTTACTTTCGTATATCTTCAAAAAAATTGACGCTTACTTCTCTTTAACAACCATGCTATCGAAACTATTAATGAACTCGTGAAGCTTCATCTTCAGTTCAATTTTGTTATTGATATTAATTTGATATTCTTCATCAGCTTGTTTTATATTAATATCGCTGTACACACTACCGTTCGAATCAGATTGTCTAAGTTTCTCCTTGAATAGATACTTTTCTTCGTGTGGCATACGCCACCTCCCTGTGATACTGCATAAACTCATATATCACTATCACTTTATATATCAATTTGTTTATTTTAGCAAGACAAATCGTAATATTTTAATATTTACGAATGTAAATTATTGCTAGTAAAGATATAAAATTTAAACATTACTGCTGTAATGTTCAAAAATACTACCACAATTAATTATTTCTAAGCATATAAAATGTTAAATACGACGCGAAACATAACCAAGCGACATGAGGTATTTGTATTAATACCGCCACAGCAGAAAATTTTGAAAAAACAAATAACATAGCTAAGAAAACTATTAGCAATATCAACATTTCTACAAAAGCTAACGCAATATTTTGTTGAGCAAAGAATAAATAACTCCATAATATATTTAAAGCCATTTGCACTATAAATAATACAATCGCAATATAGAAATATGGATTATCCCTATGCTTTACAATAATAAATAATGAAACACCTAACAAAACATACAGTAGCGACCAAACAGGGCCAAACACCCAACGTGGTGGATTTAAACTAGAGCGGTTAAGTCCCTCATACCAATTAAAATTTGCTTCACTCATACCTTGCGATCCTAAAAATCCAGCAGATAAACATATCAAAATACATGCTGCTAAAATTCCCCAATCTGTTGCTTTCATACAATACCTCCGTTTTTTGTATTGATATAATAATAAATTTATCATAACATCTAATATGTTGCGTAAAATTTATTTAACACTTTTATTATTTATTCTTACTTTACAACAAGTTAGCCATGCTGATATTATCAATGCAGAATATCATGCACAATCTGGCACGCTTTCTATTTTATCTAAGTTTAATAAGGACTTACAACTTAATATTATTTCGCTAGCTAATTGTTCAAAGGTTGCTACTATTGATGTTGACGATAATGCTACATCGTTTTCTATGTCTAAATATTTTGAGAACTTTGCACTAATTGGCACTAAAGAGCTTAAGCTATACAACATTGTTAACGGAAAGGTTTATCAAACTATTTCATCATTTGATAGAAATATCACACATATATCGCAATCGTACGACGGTGCATTTATCGCTGTTACTGATGGTGCAAGTGTGGAGCTTTTCACTTTTAAAGGTAGCGGACTAGAAAGCGTTACAAGGGTTGAATTAATCGGTGGCGTTATTAGCATTTACCCTGATTTTGAGCAGAAAAAAATATACATTCTTGAGAACGATGGACGCATATCTACTTGGGATTTTACTGGCAGGCTACTAAAAAACTTTAAGATTGATAAAGACATAATCGAAATAACGCATAACGATAAACTTAGCGAAATAATATTTGTAGCTAACGACGGCTTATATAGCTTCAATAGAGATACTAGCACAGTAACACCTATCATATCAACAAGCATGACTAGCGCCACTATAGACTCCAATGCTGATATGGTTGTTGCTTCCAATAAACAAGGCGTATTTGCATATAACTTATTGCACGATAAGCATATTATTAATATCACCAACTCTGGCAAAATATTAAAAAGTAGTGGTGCAAAATTTGTTGGGTTAATCAATCGTAGCATTATAAGATTGTTCGATTTGAAAGTTGGCACACATATCGCATCTGTTTATGTTAGCGATAACGGAATTATGTTTTTAGAGCCTGATACTGGCATATATAGTAAAGGTATTACAGGTGCTGCCGAGCGATTATCTGGCATGCCTAACATACAAGATAATAACGAGCGTATAGCATGTGCAACAATTACTGCACTAATAACTGGCGTATATTTACCAACCACTACAAATGTTGCAGATACTAATGTTGCAAATGTCGAGATTAATGATAATACGCAAGTTGATGATGTTTCGATACCAAATATACCTGATGTTCCTAGTATTGATGCTGTTGCAGATGTTGCACCAGTACAAATACCAATATTTGAAAGCGATGTTGATGAGCCAACAACACCAAGCGTGGCTGATAATACAAAAGTTCCTGATGTTGCAAGCGTACCAGATGTTGCATTTAAAGACCCTACTTCACAAATGGCAGAGGGTAGCGTTCCGGCATGGTTTGCAAATAGGGGCGATTTACCAACGTATAATGCAGTAACTAACGCAGTAATACAAGATGTTGCAGTTAAATCAGCTAAAACTCAAATAAAGAATGAGATAGTTAAACAAGCATTAACAGGTTATGTAACATTGCCAGAAGCAAATGAGATAGCCAGCATTGATGTAAAAAAACGCTTTTTATGGCAAGCGGCATCACGTGCAGCAAATATACTTGATAGCGAGATGAAGCTTAAAGAAGTATGGATTTCACCCGCTAATCAGCAATATGTGCTAGTAGGGATAGATAATGTAGATAGAGTAAAAGAAGTTATAGATAAAGCATACCAAGAAGAACTAGCGTTGTTTAAAACAAAAACGCCGATAGAATATTTGAAAATTCAAGCAAACTTGATAGATTAAAAAAAGCCGTCTAAATAAGACGGCTTATATTTTGTTATTAATTAAGAGTTGGAACTTCGTTAGTTAAGTTATCTGGTGTGTCGCTAACTTTGTTTGCAACAACGATAGTTGGCGCATTTACTAACAATGTGCCTAGAACAGTTTTACCAACTAATGTCAAATCTATTCTAATAGTGTCACTATCTACACCAGTAATAGTAAACGTACTCTCTTGGAAATCTGTCATAGGGTCAGTTGGAACATTTGGGTCAACACTTGTATCAAGGCTACTGCCCATAACACCAGTACCAGTATAAGAGCCGTCATCTTGTTTAGTAGCAGCACTATATACAGTATATTGATACTTATCAGCAGCTGATAGTTCAACAGTACCACCAGTCATATACATTTTTGTTGTAATAGATAATGTACCATTATCATTTTCAACGATAGATATTTTACCTAAATTAAGAGTAACTTGTCCAGATGCTACATCACAATTATTTTTACCATCTACACCAATAGGTATGCCATAAGTATTTTCAGCAGCTGCACAATCGTTAGAAATATAAAAAGCATCTGCTAAACTACATAAAGCACCTACGCAATTTTCAACTCCGCTACCAAAAAACTCAACATCGTATGTACCTTTTGTCACAGGTATTGGTGTTGATGTATCCTCATCATCATCGGCACAACCAGCAATAACTAATGTTAAAGCTGTCATTAAAATTAGTAATGATTTTTTCATCATACTCTCCTTTATTTAAAAAATTAGAACGTGTGAGCATACATGATAAAACTATATATGTCAATAGTTTGGAATAGTATTTTCTAACTTTTCTGGCTTGTCATTATTTTTTGTTGCAATAATTATTGTTGGTGCGTCGAAAGTCATACCATCGTCTTTTTTATCCTTTAAATCTAAGTCAATTCTGATTGTATTATTATCAACATTAGTGACTTTAAAATTTGCAGTTGGATAGTTTACTAAGCTTGATGGTGCGTTCGGCTCAACATCTACATTTAGTCTAGCATCTTTTATACCTACACCACTATAAGTATCACCACTCTTAGTTGCAGGATTGTATATTGCATATTGGTATGCATCAGCTTTAGAGAATTTTTCGATTACATTGCTTGTCATATACATTTTAGTAACAATAGTTATTGTATCATCAGCATTTTTTGTAACAACTACTCGACTATATTTTATATCTGCGTCGCTAGACTGTTTACATTTTGGGACACCATATTTACTCATAGCTAGTTCGCAATTATTTGTACTGTATCGCCCTTCTGCAAAAAAGCAAAATTTACCTTTACAGTTTTCAACACCGGCGCTAAAGAATGTAACTTCATAAGTACCTTCAATATCTGCATAGGCAATACTTGTAAATAATAGTGACAATACGATTATAAGAAATTTCTTCATAAATCACCTCCGTTTGTAATTGTTAAAATTATCACAGATTTTATTACTATACAATTAGTTATTACGTATTATTAATTTATGTTCGCTTTGCTCCAAGAAACAGAGGGTTATTTCTAAGCTCATTCTTCGCTAAGAACTAACGACAATGTTTTGAGGAACAACAAAGTTATCATGTCGATTACGCATTACGTTTTAATGATATAATCGACTTGAGAACGAGACGTACCGCAGAATTTATGAGGAGTGTACATAGAGGTACTCGACGATTAAATTCGATTACGCATTAAAAAAAGGCTATGCAATATAATATAGTATTACACTGCATAGCCTTTATATCACAATGAAGCAATTTTCATTGCTGTTGGGTTTATATCAGCTTTCTAAATATTCTTTATCTGCATTTAGGAAACTCAACATAAAAATACCTAACGGCATATATAGCGATTTTGATTCTTCAAAGTTTTCGATTTGTTTTACAAATACATCTACCCAGTTTAGCAGGTGGTTATGTAAAAATTCTTTACTAGCTACCAATGCTTTATCTGCAAGTTCTTTATTATTTTCTGCATTATTTCTTACAGTTCTTGCAAGGTATGACATAAACATAAGTTCATAAGCAATGTGGTCTTCTGGCTCGTTAGACTTGCCACCTACTTGATAACCCCATTGTTTATATTGTTTAAGTGCATCATCTCTTGATTCTTCCATATTAATATTGTTAGGCGATGTAAATGGCGACTCTGATATTGTCGCAGCATTACCTAAACAGTATAGCCTTGTATAGTGGCGTAATATAGTTAAATCATGTTCTTTTTGTTCTTCCTCGTTTAACGAGTTACGTTTATCTATAAAATCTATTAACACTTGCCCATCT
>CAYJIW010000063.1:9637-10366 GCA_964370335.1 uncultured Deferribacteraceae bacterium | reverse complement strand
AACTATTGGCAATAGTGTTATTATTGGTGCTGGTGCAAAAGTATTAGGGCCGTTTACTGTTGGCAATAATGTACAAATTGGTGCAAATTCTGTAGTGTTGAGTGAAGTGCCTGACGACTCAACGGTTGTAGGCATACCCGGTAGAATTATCGGTGGCTCAAATACTCAATTATTTGAACATGACAAATTGCCCGATCCTGTCGCTAATGCTATAGAATGTATTATTGATAGGGTAGTTGAAATAGAAAAAGAGATGAAGAAAACTGCATCTAAAAAATAGGCGTAATTAATATATGAAAATTACAACAAAAAGTAAATACGCTGTTAAAGCTATTTATACACTAACTGCACTTGGTGGCACTACGCAACCTGTTAGTATGGAAAAGATTTTAGAAATAGAAGATATATCTAAAAAATATTTAGAGCGAATTTTTAGTATCATGAAAGAGGGTAATATTATCATTAGCACACGTGGTGTTGGTGGCGGTTATATGCTTGCTAGACCAGCAAACGATATTACCCTTTTAGAAATAATAAACATTACTGATGGACCACTTGCCGCTTCTGATTGTGCAATAGAGTCTAATAATTGTAATAATTTTAGCTCCTGTTCTGTTAATTGGCTATGGGCAGGGCTTACAAAACTATGTGACGAGTATCTTGAAAAAATTACTGTCGCAGATATGATGAAATAGGAAACAATAACATAATCGTGCAATAGGGAGGCAT
>CAYJIW010000063.1:0-9627 GCA_964370335.1 uncultured Deferribacteraceae bacterium | reverse complement strand
CTATATATTTTGATAACAGCGCAACGACGCAAGTAGACCCACAAGTTCGTGATGCTATGTTACCGTATTTTACAGAGTTGTATGGTAACCCATCTAGCATACATTCAATAGGGCGTGCTGTTCGTGGCGATGTTGAAAATGCAAGAAAATCTGTCGCAAAACTACTAAACGCTGATCCTGAAGAAATAGTGTTTACAGCTAGCGGCACAGAATCAGATAATATCGCAATTATCGCAACTGCGAGGGCGTTAAAACATAAAGGTAAACATATTATTACATCTATTATTGAGCATAAAGCAGTTCTTGAAACTTGTAAATCTCTAGTAGATGAAGGGTTTGAAGTATCTTATATACCAGTTGATGCAGATGGTTTGCTAGATATGGAAGCATTAAAAAATGAAATTCGTAAAGATACAATCCTAATTTCTATCATGTTTGCAAATAACGAAATTGGCACAATACAACCGATAGAAGAAATAGCAAAAATAGCTGCCGAACATGACATAATTATGCATACAGATGCGGTACAAGCTGTTGGTAAGCTTGCTATTGACGTTAGTAAAATAGGCGTACAAATGCTTTCATTTTCTGGGCATAAGATATATGCACCAAAAGGTATTGGCGTTTTATATGTAGATAAAGAGCATCGTGAAAAACTACACCCAATAATTCACGGTGGACAACAAGAGGGTGGCTTGCGTGCTGGTACTGAAAATATACCATATATTGTTGGGCTAGGTAAAGCTTGTGAAATACTGCATGATAACTTAAATAGTGAAATTGCACATATTAAATCGCTACGTGATAGGTTTGAAGAGCGTGTCCTTGCCGAAATACCAGAAACTTACGTGAATGGTAGCGTAGACGTTAGAGTGCCATCAATATCTGATATTACTTTCAGATTTATTGAAGGCGAAGCGCTAATGGTTTATGCAAAAGATATTTGTTGTTCTGCTGGTAGTGCTTGTACATCTGTTTCTACTAGCCCCTCGCATGTTTTATCGGCGATCAATATTGACGAGATAGATTTTCATGGTGCATTGCGTTTCAGTTTTGGCAGATTTAACACAATGGAAGAAGTTGAAAAATCTGTTGATATATTAAAAGATTGCGTTGCTAGACTACGCAAAATGTCACCGTTATACAATGGTTAATGACGTATGTCTAAATCACATAAAAAAGAGTTACTAAAAGAACTTGAAACGCTTGCTAATACAGCAGGCGTTAAAGTTCGTTATGAAAAAACTGATGCACGTGGTGGTATGTGCCAGCTAAAAGGTAACCAACTTATTATTATCAATAGGCAAGCTAGTGATGATTATAAAATTAGCGTACTTATTGATAACCTTAAAAAAATTGACTTAAAAGATATTTTTGTCAGCCCAAAAATTCGTGAATTGCTAGAAAATAGCTAAACTCTTTTTCTTCTCAATATATGATTCATTATTATGCAAATGGAATAACTCTATAATAATTATAGCAATAATTATTGTTGCGTTACCGATTATACTATCATTTGCAAAAATCAAATATAGCCAACAAATAGATGTTATTAATCTAGTAGTAAACCTTGTGTTGTAATAAATATAACGGTTTTTAGCCACACTATCGCTTGTGTTGTAGAAAAGTAGTACACCAATAAATGCAATGCCCATTACTATTAGCTTAGTTACTTCACTAGCAAATAGTATGTAATATATCATACCAACATAACATGCAATAAATACTACAAGTGTTACAATTGTTCGTATTGATACAGATGTAAAGTACTTTATCATTGATTGATTATATAATTCAGCATTAACGAAGGCTTTGCAAGCAGACAACATTATTAATACTACTATCGCTTGTGGTATGCGGAAAGTATCGCTAAGTGCCACCATATATAATATGAACCAGAACGGTATCCTTGAAAGGATAAAAACGCCATTAAATATAATACTTTTTGCAATTATCATAGTTTAGACTTCTCTTTTAAATCGTGTAGTAGTTGTAACGCTTGTATAGGTGTAAGCGAGTTAATATCTGTATCTTGTATTTGTTGCAAAACAGGGTGGCTATCATCAAAAACAAGTATTGGCTGTACAATTTTTTGTTTGACAGTTTTTTTGCCATCATTATGAAAGCTTGGTGATTCTTGCTTTTCAAGTGTCGATAAAACTTCTTCAGCTCTATCTGTAACACTTGTTGGCAACCCAGCAAGTTTACCAACATATATACCGTAGCTTCTATCAGCAGTACCTTTTATAACTTTTCTTAAAAATATAATTTCGCCGTCCCACTCTTTAACATCTACTGTATAATTCGTTGCTCCATTGCCATTTTCTGCAATATCTGTAAGTTCATGATAATGTGTAGCAAATAATGTTTTTGCGCCTATATTATCAAGTATATGCTCAATAACTGCCCATGCAATAGAAATACCATCAAATGTAGATGTGCCACGTCCAATCTCATCTAGTATTATTAGTGAATTTTTGGTAGCATTACGCAATATACTAGCAGTTTCTATCATTTCTACCATAAATGTAGACTCACCACGTGATAAATTATCGTTTGCGCCAACACGTGTAAAAATTCTATCTACTATACTTACGACAGCGCTATCAGCAGGTACAAAAGCGCCCATGTGTGCCATAATAACAATTAGAGCAGATGTCCTAAGGTATGTGCTTTTACCCGACATATTAGGGCCAGTAATTAGCATTAGTCTTTCATTATCAATATTTAAGTTAAAGTCGTTCGGTACAAAGTCGGAAGGTTTTACACGCTCTATAACAGGGTGTCTACCGTTTTTTATTGATAGTACACCATTATTTTCAATAATAGGACGTACATATTTATTTTTTATCGCTGTATCAGCATGCGAAACTATAACATCTAGTTCAGCAATATTTTTTGATAAATCACGTAGCGAATTTGCATGTTTTGTTAGATAGTTACGCACATCTTGGAATACTTGATATTCAATAGTATTAAGTTTATCATCTTTCAGCATTTACAAGTGTTTGTTTACGCTCAAAATGTTCTGGCACACGAGATGAATGTAGCTTTGAAATCTCAAAATAGTAACCAAAAATCTTGTTATAGCTAACTTTTAGTTGTGTAATGCCACTATTTTTACGTTCTCTTTCAACTATTGATTGCATGATATTATCAGCGTTTTCTTTAACATCTTTTAATTCATCAACAGTTTTATTTGCGCCACGTTTTATTAGCCCACCATTCGTCAATAAAGCAGGTGGTTCATCAACAATTGTAGCTTCTATAATATTATAAATATCTTCATGTGATGTAATATTTATACCACGTATTTCGTTACTACATGAGTTTACCATAGCTTTAATTTCAGGTATGCACTTTAAAGACGTTTTTAACCATACTAAATCTTTTGCAGTAGCTCTGCCAGATACAAGTCTAGCTGTTATACGTTCAATATCATAGACGTTTTCTAATAGCCCTTTAAATGTATTAAGAGTTTCACTATTATTTACAAGAAATTCGACAGCATTTAAGCTTCTTTCAATTTTATCAACTTGCTTAAAAGGGCGTAAAATATTGTTTTTTAGCAATCTTTTACCCATTTGCGTAGATGTGTTATCAATAGTATTGAATAGTGAGTGCTTATCATTGACGAGTTCAAGCGTTTTAACAGCAACGCTATCTAGCACAAGGCTATCATTATCAGACAACGTACAAGGTATAGATAATTGAGTTTGTAACATCAAA
Organism: uncultured Deferribacteraceae bacterium; assembly: GCA_964370335.1. Classification (GTDB taxonomy): domain Bacteria; phylum Chrysiogenota; class Deferribacteres; order Deferribacterales; family Mucispirillaceae; genus CAYJDR01. The sequence goes on along the minus strand of CAYJIW010000063.1, from coordinate 5,898 downwards.
TCATCAAAATAGTTTAGCACCATATCAAGTGCAAAAATATATCCCTTTTGCTCGATATTCAGTGCATTTTCGCTAGTAGTGTTATAGTGCATCAAAACTTTTGATAATGCAGTATTGTAAGATTTTGAAGGTGTCCGAACCATAGTGCTTATATTTGCAATATCGAGTTCTTCATTAGATATGGCTTCCTTAACAGAAATTCCGCTATAAAAATCTTCTGCGTTGATAACCGATGACTGTTTCATATACGTTTCACCAGTAGATACATCAACAGCAACTATGTATGCAGTATCAACTTCTATATAAACACAAAGTAAAAAGTTGTTATCAAAGCTTTCAATCGCATCATCTTCAACTGCGGTAGCAGCAGTAACAACACGAGTAACGCCACGTTTTACAATACCTTTTGCAAGTTTTGGGTCTTCTAGCTGTTCACATACAGCAACTTTTTTACCAGCCCTAAGCAGTTTAATAAGGTATGGTTGATATGAATGGTATGGAACACCACAAAGTGGGATAGGGTTAGCTACGTTTTTGTTGCGATGTGTAAGCGCAATCCCAAGTATTTTGGATGCAACAATAGCATCGTCGCCAAACATTTCATAAAAGTCACCCATACGAAAAAATAAAATCGAATCTGGGTAATCCTTTTTGATATTATAAAATTGTGCCATTGCTGGCGTGTGTTGCTCTTTACCTTTTACATTAGTCATAGGTTATTTACTATTTTTTAATGTTTATACTGTCAAAAGAAAAGCATGTGCCACATTCTTCGCGGTAATCATAGTATGGTGTGTTACATACAACGCATTGGTACGGTTTAATATCTTTAAGTATCAGCTCTGTAATATTATCGTTAGTTAATTTTGCGTATTCTGCAACAGCAACAGCACTTTTGTTTTCTTCAATAAACGATTTTAGTTCTTTTACAGCGACAAGGTGCTCGCCTTTTTCATCATATAGTGATGCAATTGCTACATTTATCAGCGTACTATTAGGGTGCTTTAATCTAGCGTTACAAAAAATATCTAATAGCTTAGATTCATCACCATTTACAATAAATTCATGTTTAATAGCTTCAAAATCGTTCATATTACGCATAATATCGTCATTAATTATGTTTTTATATTCTTCGATAGCTTTATCATGCCTTTTATTTTTAGCATGAAAGTTTGCAAGCATAAATCTAGCCGGGCGACAATTAGGCATATCATTAATCGCATTTTTCAAAAACTTGATAGATTTATTATAATCTTTAGCATCAATAGCTTTCGCAATATGACACTTTGCAACGAAGCCATAGATAGCGCTACCATGAAGTTTTTTATATTTATTTGCAAATCCGATAGCGTTATCAATATTTCCAGCTAATAAGTTAGAATAAGCAAGAATAAATGCGTTATCTTCGTTGTTTGTATCTTCTTCTTGTAGGGTTGTGATGGCTTTTATAGGCATTTGGGCTAGCAAATAATTTTTTGCAAGTTCGGTCTTTATATACTTTTTATATTGGTTATCAATATCTTTGTGTAGCAAAAGTACTTCAAGAATTTGTGCCGCTTTCGTATAGTCGTTATGCTTTTTGTATATCAAGCCAATAGTTAGGAATACTTCTGGTGGACAGTTATCCTTGCTAGCAATTTCACGTAGTTCTGAAAGTGCAAGTTCGTAATTATCATCAAAATATGAAATAATACTTTTGACAAGTGATGGCTGTTGGCTTCTATTTTTGTTATTAGATTTTGTTTTAAATGTAAAAACAAAGATAATAACAATTGCGATAATTACAGCTATTAAGATACTAATATTTTGTGGTGTAAACATATTTATTATCCGTTAGTTTCTTCTTTTTTTACGTCAGTTTCAACAGGTTTAGCAGTAGATTTCTTTGGTTCTTTTTTAACAGGTAGCTCTGTATCAGATATAGTTAAGTTTTTTAGCCTAACAATTTCTTGATCATAGCTAGCAATTGTTTTGTTTAATTTTTTTACTTGCTTGCTAAGAGAGAAATGGTCTGTAAGCATCATTAAAGAGCCAGCAACAAGTCCAACAAAGATACAGATGATAGTAAATAAAAATGTTGGCATAACGATAGGTGTAGAGTTAAAAAACAGTTGGATTTCAGTTTGGTTGCTATTAACAACCGCAAAAATAATAAGATAGGCAACTAAGACAGCTTTCAAAATAGTAGAAATGAATTTCATTATTTTACCTCGTTTTTAATAATATATAATAATTTATTATATGTTTCATTAATATGTTCAGATATGACACGTGTATCACTAATAACTGGCATAAAGTTTGTATCGCCAGCCCATCTAGGCACAATATGCATATGCATATGGTCTGCAATGCCTGCACCACCGGCACGCCCAAGGTTAAGCCCTGTGTTAAACCCTTCAGGATTCATTGCTTTTTTGATAACAGATACCATAAAACGAACTTGTGTCATCATATCCATTGCTTCATCATCGCTAAGTAAGCAAATATCAGATATGTGTCTATAAGGGATAACCATTAAATGCCCATTGTTATAAGGGTATAAGTTCATGATAGTAAAGCAAAACTCACCACGATAAAGTATTAAGTTTTCAGCATCCTTATTTTCATTAGGCTTATCACAAAAAATACAACCGTCAGTTTTTTTATCGACACCAGTAATATAGGGCATACGCCACGTTGCCCATAAGCGTTCGTTAGCCATAAATTGTACCTGTAATAATATTATTAGCCTTCACTATCATATAAAATTTTACATTTTGATAAATGTGTTGTCAAGTTCAATCTATACTTATAATTATTATGCTAGAAGCGATAGAAAATAAAAATATTATAAATATATAAATTTTAGGTTGAAAAAAAATGCATATCACATTATAACTAAATTCTATGAATATGATTGATTGTAAACAAATAATTTCTTCTTTTGTAGAGCGTTACGGTTTTAGTGCCGTTTATGCCAACAATACGGCTTTTGACATACCTAGCAATGTTGTACTACCTAGCAAGCAAATGGCAGTTGAATATATGATTGGTGCTTCACTAGCTGGCAGAAAATCTATCGGCTTTTTTAGCGAGTTACCACATATTCAAAACAACTATATGCTACGTACAGAATGTATCTTTATTACAAATGAGTTACCTAAATCTGTTATGTTGCCAACAATATTTTGTAAAAAACCTGCTGATTTATACACTAAGCTTTTGATAGGTGGCAAAGTGTCACAAACAGTTGGTGTTCCTGTGATTATTGTTATTTCTGACAATGTTATAAACAACATTTGTGAAGATATTGATACGCCGATAGATATTGGCAGAACAAATTCATATATTAGCAACGCTTTACTTGAAAGTACTTTCACTAACGAAACTTATACTAAAGCGCTCAATACTGCGCATGAAATAATAAAAGAAGAGTTGAAAAACGATATTAGTGGCGATAAATTGTCATTTTATGATGTTGAGGCAGACTTTTTCGACTATTTGCTACCAGTTATTGATATGCCAGAACTAAAAAAAGCTATTAGTAGCTCTTGTTGCACTACTATTAACGAAAAAGATATAGTTTTTAATTACTTATCTAACCACATAAAAGGTCTTAAGCTTGATACTTATGAGCCAGAGCCTGTGATTGAAATAAATGATATTTTATGCTCTGATTCAGTATTCGTTTTGATAAATTCAATTATAAAAAAGAATAATAGTAACATTATTGTATTCTCTGATATTGAGTGTCCTGCTGCTAACAAGTATTTTGATGTTAAAAAAGTTTCGTTGGAAATGTATGCTGGGATAGCTAGTAGCGGTTTAAATGTTGATACATTATTTATTGCAAATGCTTCTACATATAATAAAACATTAGTAAGTAATATTAGTAACGGTCATATTATCTTAATAAACGATATTAATGTTAGCTCAATAAGAGGGTTTTCAAAAGTTAGAAACCCTAAAAGGTTAACTACAAATAAGAATATATTATTATCATGCACTAGCGGTGCTATTAAAAAATATAACTTACTGAATAATAGTGCAAATATTGCTGGGAATATTGTTCATAATGTAAATGATGCTATGCAAACTGGGGATAGTGAATGAATTTTAGTTTAGATATGTTTGGCGCTAATTTTGAGATATATAATAGAAGCATAAAGTTGTTCCACCAAAGTGCAACAGAGTCTGACTATGGTGTCGAATTTACTGCGCATAAAAGGCTTTCTCCATGTTCGCCTATCCACAATTCTATAAAATTAGTTGGTAGCACAAAAAAAGAATTTATAAAGATTATTGTCGATTTTGATGACCTATTAGCTAGCGATGTTGAAAATGCAATAATTATATCTCCTAGCCTTATTGAAGAACCAATTACGCAAGACGGTATGCATTATTGGGCAATTTTTGGTTGCTTAGTTAAAGTTATGGGCGATGTTTCACCAGCATATGTTACTGGTTTTTTACTTGAAAATAATATGAAGAAAGAGTTGGAAACATTCATGGCATATTCTACACAATTACCTTTTGCAGTAAAGGTTGCAGTAACTGAACTAATTACTGACGCTCAATAATCTATTTTATTTTACTAATCAGATATGTTATTGGATAAACAATGCTTTTTGTTTTGATGATAAATAATTCTCTTGTCTCTTTATATACAACATCTATCAGATAACCTTGTATGCACATTATTATTACAAACGATATTGATGTGCCAATCAATCCATAATTTTTTATTAAAAGATATGCTAGCGGTAGTGATACAGCGCTTGAAATAATAGTACGTAAAAGCATAAGTTTTATATAATTTTCAGCAATTAACCATTTTGTAGTGTATAAGCTGAATGTGAAAAATAGTAATCCCCAACTGATAATAACAAGTACAGTATCGGCACTAGCGTATGCATCGCCATACAATATTTTGATAACTATGCCAGATAGAAAGAATAACGAGACACCAAAGCCAACGGCTAAAAATGTTGTTAAACGAAGCACTTTAGACAATCTGACAATATATTCTTGTTCGTTACTATTTTTTGCGGCGAGTATCGCAGGAAAAACAGAAGTAAAAATAATGGTTGGTAAGGCATACCAAATTTCCACTAATCGAAATGCAGAGTTATATATGCCAACTTCGCTATTTGTAAAGAAAGATTTTAGCATCAATATATCAACCCTACTTATAACGCTTGTAATTATTATAATAACGAACAGCATCCAGTATGATGATATGATATTTTTCATAATATTGAAATCAAATGTCCATTTTTTGTTATTTTTAAAGTGCTTTTTGTATAAGTATGTGACAATAAATATTTGTAGAATGTAAAATATTGATGTAGCGATAGCAAAGTAGATTAAAGGTGCTTTTGCAATAATAAACATAACTTTTACGATACTTGCAACAATATATGACAAAGTTACAGAAGCTGCAGCGTACTTGCTTTTGACAACTGTATTGAAGTATGTCGTGATAGTAATGAATGGCGCTAGAAATACAGATATAATTATCAATAAAACTGCAAGAAAGTAGGTGCTTTCAGTAGAAAAATATGCATAAAAAGTTGCAAAAATAAATAATGTGATAGAAGTTATGCAACGCATAATAAATACTGTACCTAGTAGTTTATGCTCATTATCAGGATTTTTTATAGTTTCACGAATAACTACGTCGTTTAAATTGAGTGAAGATATACTATATATTATTGAAAATATTGATGACCCGTACGCAATAATGCCATAATCATGCGGTGCTAGGTATCTGATAACGGCTACGCCAACAAAAAAACCTATAAATAATGTGACAAATCGTTCAGAAAATAGCCACATAGTATTAGCGGTATATTTTTTCGTACCCTCTACACTAAAGCCGATAGTTTTTGCAACTTTTTCTATTATGCCGTTTATTAT
>CAYJIW010000062.1:0-10421 GCA_964370335.1 uncultured Deferribacteraceae bacterium | reverse complement strand
TAACAGGTGTAACAGCAGGTCAAGTTGTAGTTACAGTAAGGTCAACTGCTAATAATTCAATATCAGATACATTTACGATAACTGTGACACAGCCAGTAGTAGCGTTACAAAGTTTAACATTATCATACACACCTAATACGCTAGATGTAGGTGCTACATTAAGTCCAACAGTAACGTATAACCCAAGTGGCACAACACAAAAGGGTGTTACATATTCTGTAAACAATGGTAATGCAACAATCAATGCAACATCAGGTGTAGTAACAGGTGTAACAGCAGGTCAAGTTGTAGTTACAGTAAGGTCAACTGCTAATAACTCAATATCAGCTACATTTACGATAACGATAACAAATCCAGCAGGGAATAGTTGTGCAACTCCACCGGGAATTGGTTATGAATTTGTTGGTGGCGTATATGAAATATATAACGCAACAGGTATGGCATCATTCCGTGATACAGTAAACAATGGTGCAACTACTGTTAATGCAAAATTAGTTTGCGATATAGATTTAGCAGGTAACGATAGTAACCAGTGGGAAGCTATAGCTAAAGTCGATGCATATTCAGGTATATTTGATGGCGATAACCACACAATAAGTGGGTTGTATATTAATAATATAAACGATGGAAGAGCAGGTCTATTTTGGAATATATCAGGTGCTACAATTAAAAACTTAGGCGTAATCAATGCAAATATATCAGTAGATGGTGATATAGGTGGTATCGTTTCTCAAGCTACAAATAATAGCGTTCTATCAAACGTATATGTCAAAAATTCAACATTTAATGTTACATCTAGTTGGGATGGCAGAGGAGCAGGTTCATTAGTAGAGACGCTTATTAATTCAACTATAATGGGTTCATATGCAGATAATGTAGATATTACAACGACCGATTCAGATGAAAATATAGGTGGATTAGTAGGAAAGATGCTTAATACATCATCAATATATGCATCATATGCTAACAATGTTAGTTTAACTGAGAGTGGTGGTAGCATAAATTATGCTGGTGGTATTGCAGGTGAAGTATCTGCTCAATCTGTGATAGAGGGTACATATGTAACTAATTTATCAAGTACTGGTTTGACTGAACATTACCTTAGCGGTATAGTTCCAATAAGAAATTCTGCAAGAGTTGATAATAACTACTATGTAAGTTCAAGCAGTACTTATAACGCTATTGTTGATGAACCAAACCATGCAACAACAACACGTATTGCTAGGATAGACATATTAAATGATAGTGTAGATAACCTAAACAATGCAATAGCAGATGATGCTAGTGTCCCGTTCCACTTTGTAGCAGGTGCATATACATCAACAGGTCCAACACTAGCAGCAGGCAAAGTTGCATCAACAATCGACCCACGTTGTGCAACACCTCCATCAGTAGGCTATCAAGTCGTTAGTGGCGTATGGGAAATATATAACGCAAATGGGTTGATTGCATATGCTGACCAAGCGGAAGTAAATCAAGGTGTATATACAATGCAGAGTGATGCTAGGCTCGTTTGTGATATAGATATGAAAAACCGCACTACTAGCCATGATGGGTTTATAGATGGGCTACTAAGAAGTACATTTGACGGTAACCACAGAACAATTAGCAATTTATATAAACCATTATTTCATTATTATTCTATACAAGGTCATGAGATTGATGCTCAAGGTACAGTAGTAATTAAAAACCTTACTATTGCTAATGCAAATATTAACCTTACGTTAAATATTTATGACAATATAGGTATCTTAGCTAATTATGTGAATGATGTTAAAATATCTGGTGTACACATAAAAGATTCAGTATTAGATGTAACAGGTGGTGCTAATGTTGGTGGCATGATAGGGGCTACTTCTGAGACTATTATTGAAGGTTCATCTATGGATAACGTAACTTTTGGTAGTAATTCTCAATATAGAATAGTTGGCGGATTAATTGGAAGAGGAGAATTACAAACTATTTACGCAACAACATTACAAAATGTATTATCAAATGCAGGTATAGGTGGCATTGCAAGTAAGGCGTATGGCTTTTTAGTATTAAATGGTATATTCGTCAGTAATGTGTCATATACAGTCTCGTCTACTGCAAACGATATAACTAATAGTGGGTATTTGCTTGCCCTAGAGCAAGATGGTAATGCTTTATTTAATGCTGATGCAGTATATTATGGCTCGCCAAATATGTCAATACCACCATTTGGTTTTGGTGCCCCAAGTGTTAAGTTTCATCACGAATCTATTGATACAATAAATAACCCTAATTCGTTGCCTTATATTGTGGATAATATGAATGCTGCTGTAGAGGGGAAAACACAGTATAGAGTAAGACTTGAAAATGGTAAAATTGTTCCATATTTACCATAATAGAAACTTATAACAACCTTTTATTTAGGTTAGTAACTGGGTATGCGTTATATAGCGCATACCCTTAATAATTTTAGTAATAAAAATAAACAAGTGAGAAATTATTATGAAGAAGATGAAATTATTAGCATTAATGCTAATGGCAACATCGTTACTAGCATTTAGTGCATGTAGCGAAGATGACAGCACAAGTACAGGTGGTGGCAACACTTCTGTAGCAGTTACGGAAGTAACAGCAAACCCAGCTATAATTAACGTAGTTGCAGGTAATGAGTCGGAAGCAATCACAGTAACAGTTAAGCCAGATGATGCAAGCGATAAGACTTACACAATGGTATCAGATAACGAGAGTATAGCAACAATAGACCAAGCAACACGCAAGGTTACAGGTGTTGCAAGTGGTAGTACGACAATCACAATCACATCAAATGCAGATGATACAAAGAAAGCAACAGTTACAGTAAATGTATCAGATACAGAAATAGCTATCACAGGTTTAACATTATCATATCCTTTTGATACGTTAACAGTAGGTGGCAAATTAAGCCCATCGATAGAATACACACCAGATACAACAACACAACAAGGTGTTACATATGCGGTAGATAACGCAACAGCAACGATAGATGCAACATCAGGCGAAGTAACAGCTGTATCAGCAGGCATAGTAAAGGTAACAGCAACATCAACAGCTAATAACGCAATAACATCTGAGTTTTCAATAATGATAACGGAAGCAACTAGTTGTGCAAACCCACCATCAGCAGGCTTTGAAGAAGTAGCAGGCGTATGGGAAATATATAACGCAACAGGGTTGGGCGCATTCCGTGATGAAGTAAACAATGGCGATTTTGACTTAGGCGCAAAACTTGTATGCGATATAACGCTATCAGGCGATTGGACACCAATAGCTACAGGCCAATACAACGCATATATAGGAATGTTTGATGGAAACAACAAAACAATCAGCGAATTAACTATAAATAGTGCCGGATCTTTTGGTCTGTTTGCTACAGTAGGTAGTCAAGGTATTATAAAAAATGTTGTTATTGATGGTGCTAACATAACGTCAGGAGGTTCCATTGGGGGAATAGCAGTAAATAATGGCGGTACAATTCAATCATCAGTTGTTAAGAACTCAACATTTATTAATCCTGCTACTAGTAATGATAGAGCCGGTGGCATTGTAGCTACCAATTACAATACTGGGACAATAATTGCATCATATGTTGATAATCTAACAATAACTTGTGATAATTTTACAGGTGGTATAGTAGGAGATAATGAGGGTTTAGTAGCTTCTACATACGCACATGATGTAACAATAAATTCAACAGGTACACGTATTGGTGGTATTGTTGGCAATCAATATAGCAATGGCTCTGATGCAGAATATACTTCAAACTATTATGTTGATGTTACAGGTGTTACACACGGCAACGGTTATACTTCTAGTAATGATGGTGCAACACCAGTTGCAAGTATAGCATTACTAAATGCAGAAGTTAACGATATGAATACAGCTATACAGACATGGGTTGATGCTAATGAGGAAATTGGATATAGGTGGCAACCGGGGAGTTCGGATACGGAGTTGCCAACGCTACAAGCACAACCATAAATTTAGCGAGAATTTCACGCTCCTACGTTGTTGTTTATAAAAAATAATGCTCATGTACCTCACGTTTATGTACACTGCGCTTATTTTTTGTAAGACGCCTAGTAGTAGCATCAAATCTACGCTAAATTGACGTAATTAGTGTATTAAAAACTATAATTAATTGCGTAATTTAAGGTAAATAACACATAAGCGAGAGTGTAAAAACTCTCGCTTTTTTTGTTTAAGACGTGGACATCCCCCGCCGTCGTTGTCACTCCGCCTTCGCTTTGGGCAAAGACATGCTTTGCTCTGTTTGCTCACCACGCCAAACAACAAGTTGTTCGGCTCGCAGAGACGTTTCTAGTTCATTAACCTTGCTAACTTATTGATATTAACAACATATTTACGTCATTGCGAGGAACACGTAGTGTGACGTGGCAATCCATAAAATATTGTCGTTAGTCCTTTTAATATACGTAAAAACTCCGTCCAATCTAAAGTGCAACTTTATATTAGCCGATAATTTGTGTGAAATTAAGTCAATTTTGCTGTGGAACACCAATATTAACGCACAATAGTAACTAAATAATCAAATTATCCAATAATCTTGTTGCTTTCTCAATATCGCTAGGTGTGTTTATGTTGATAAATTTGGAATAGTCTATATCGTTTGACGTAAATACTTGTTCTGTAATGATATTTATATTGAAATCTGATAGCGCTGTTACAAGTTTATAATGACCTTTCTCATAATATGGTAGCAAATTTAATAAAGTTGACTTGCTATAACATGCTGCTAAGTTCCACAATTTGCCATCTATACTAGGTATGCAAGCATCGAAACCTTTTGCATTATCACATAAAAAATCTACTATACGCTTATCTAATAACGGAGTATCTGCCGATAGTGTAAATATGTAATCGTGCTTTGCATGGCGTGCTGTCGTTATCAAGCCAGCCATTGGGCATTGGTGCGGTAGCTCATCTTCTAAATACTTGACACTATTAATAAATGGGGCATACTTTTTGCTATCTCTCGATACAAGCATAACATCATCGCTAACTTGCATACCAAGCTCTAAACCATAACAATAAAGCTCCTTATCAGCAAGCAATGCACGTGTTTTGTCGCTACCAAAACGCTTGCCCTCGCCACCAGATATAACTGCAAATGTTATCATAAGCTAGATTTTATATCGTTATACATATAAATCTCAATCTCTGTGCCGACTTGTAACTCGCCAACCATCTCGTTTGTCAACCTACCAAAAGCGTTTGATGAAACCAACGATTCTATTATATGTGAGTCTTGCGAGTTGTAAGGGTACGCCATTAAAACTCCGTTTTCTGATACTACATTAAAGCGGTTAAACTCGACCCTATCTTTCTTTTTAACAATTTTTGTTGCTAGTTTTGCTGTCATTGCAACATTTTCGTACTGTTTTGCACCTGATAGTTTATAAATAGCAGGTTTTATATAGTAATATGAACAAAACATAGCACTAACAGGGTTACCCGGACATGCAAAAACATGCGTGTTGCCCATAGTTCCATACGACATATGTTTGCCCGGTTTTTGGTTAATTACATCAAATTTCCATGTTATGCCAAGCTCCCCAGCAACCTCGTTCATATAGTCAAAATCGCCAACAGATATGCCAGCCGATGTAACAATAACATCATACATAGATAGCGACTTGAACGTATCAAGCAACGCTTGCTTATCATCTTTAATTACGCCGATATATGACGTATCTGCGCCATGTGTATCAAAAAAAGCTTTCAACATTGGACCGTTAGCATCAAAAACTTTGTTAATATCGTCTTGTACTGATGGGTCTGCTATCTCGTCACCTGTAGATATTACTGCAACTTTTACACGCCTATAGACAGATATATAAAACACACCAGCAGATGCAAAGCGTGCAATGTGGTACGCTGTAACTTTTTCGCCAACTCTATCAATAACGTCGCCAATTTTTAAATCTTCGCCTTGCTTGCGTATGCAAAAGCCTTTCTTAACAGTTTCGTTAATCGCTACATTTTGCATGTCGTTGTTTGTCCACTCGTGCTGGATAACAGTATCTGCACCGCTAGGAACGAAAGCGCCTGTCATAATACGATAGCAACTGCCACTTTCAACAGTTAAATTAGTAACATCATCGCCAGCAGCAATAACGCCCTTAACTTTAAGTGTAGTAGGGGCAACGCTGACATCGTCAACCTTGAACGCATAGCCATCCATAGCGGAGTTATCATGCGGTGGCAAGTTTCGCCTAGATGTAACAGGCTCTGCAATGGTGCGTCCTAACGCCTCAAATATTGAGATACGCTCCGTACTCAATGCAAATATATTTTCTAATACTAATTTGATTGCTTCAGTTGTTTCTATCATTCTGTTTCACTCTCTATTTCTTTAATTTCTTTATTTACTAAATTTTTTATAACTGCACGCTTAAAGCCTTTAAACTCATGCCCATAAGCGTTATCTTTAGATTTTGTAAAGCGTTTATATTCTGCAACGCCACGTGCAAAATACGGCTTAGTAAGTGTTTTATGGTCGATAAGTTTATCGCTTTTAGTGACCCAAACACGCACATTTTCAGGGTTGTAACCGCCATATGCTTCCATGCTAAGTTTCTGTACGAATAGCATTTGCTCTACATCAATATCAGTAGTGATTTTTGGTACGACCAATTGTGGCGCTAAACAAGGGTTTAATAAAATACACTTTGCATTTGCCCTAGCAGATACGTATAGTGCATATAAACCGCCTAGCGAACTGCCTATTATTAAAGGGTTTTCCTCGCTCTTAACAGCACGTATCAAGTATGATAAGTAACCGTGCAACTCTTTTATGCTATTTTTGTTAAAATCTGGTGCTACAACGTTTCCTTCGCCAAAAATATTTTTTAATACTTGGCACTTTTTTGCATCTGGACTGCTTCCGTAACCATGAAAATAAAAGTATTTCATATGTACACCACCGTATTATTTATAAAACAAAAGGCGTGGCAGAAACCACACCTTGCATAGTAGCTTATTTATACATAATTTTCAATATACATTTACGTAAAATGTTTGTTAATTATTTACGCCCGTTGACAGCTAGTTTGTTTATCATATCTGCTTGATACGCTGCGCCAAAACCATTATTTATATTGACGACACTAACGCCAGATGCGCAAGAGTTTATCATGCCTAGTAGGGCAGATATTCCGCCAAAGTTTGCACCATAGCCAACAGATGTAGGAACGCCAATTACAGGGACAGCAACAACACCACCAATGACAGATGGCAACGCACCCTCCATACCAGCAACAGCGATAACGACGTTTGCTTCATCTAGTACAGATTTATTATCAAGCAATCTATGGATTCCAGCAACACCAACATCGTATAACCTAACAACCTTTGAGCCAAAAACCTCTAATATGAGTGCAGCTTCTTCTGCAATGCCATAATCTGCTGTGCCAGCTGCCGCCACCACAACGCAACCGATAGCATTTGCAGTTTGATTTTGGTATATGACAAGCTCTGAACTAGCATGGTAAACAGCTTCTGGTGTAATTTTAATTATAGCATCAGCCATTTCTTTTGATGTTTTTGTGCAGATGGCTACACCTTCACGCTTAGCAATTTCATAAAAGATTTTGCTAGCATGTTCTGGCGATTTTCCTAGCCCAAAAATAACTTCTGGATAGCCGTTGCGTGCCTTTCTGTTAGTATCAATTTTTGCAAACCCAATATCTTGGTAACCCTTATCAGACATATATTAACCTCGTTTACTCATAATAATATACGCTAAAGTGTTAATACGCACAATATAAATGCGTGTATATTATTATAAATTGCTTGTCATTGATATGTAATTCTAGTATATTTTTACAGCGTTGTAAAACGTAAATTTTATAAAAAGGAGCGATAGTATGAAAAAGTCTTTATTAATTTTATCTTTATTTACACTTTTATTTTCACTATCTGCATGTGGCGATGATAATAGCGCCACAAACACAAATACTGGTAAACCAGTAGACCCAAGGTGCTTAGACAATACAAGCATATTGTATGATGTTGACAACAGCACTTTTGAAATCTTTAATGCCGCAGGGCTAAATACGTTCCGTGACAACGTGACAGTTGATGGCAATGTCGATGTTAATGCAAAACTAGCGTGCGATATTACGCTTGATAACAAAGCGGATAATATCTCATGGGTGCCAATAGGTAATATTGCTAACTCATATGGCGGTACTTTTGATGGTATGGGGCATACAGTAAGCGGCGTGTATCTTGTTGATAAAGATGATTTTGGTTCACATGGATTATTTGGTAATATTGGCAGAGATGGGATTGTTAAAAATGTAGGCGTAATTAATGCAGAAATTGATGGCGGTGCATGGGTTGGAGCTATTGTTGGGTATAACAATGGTATAGTTTCTCAATCATATGCAAAAGATAGTATAATAACAGGTTTAACTACTGTTGGCGGTATCGTAGGACAAAATTTTGGTGTAGTTACATTATCGTACATAGATAATGCTACTGTTACATCACACGATTTGTCAGAGCAGTCTATGCCTGCTGTTGGTGGTATCGTAGGCGATAATCAAAATAGTATATCATCATCTTACGTGATAAACTCGCATGTGGTAGCAATATCAGGTATAACACAAGGTCGAATTAGGCAATCACATGTTGGCGGTATACTTGGGTGGAATAATGGCGGACAAGTTGAAGCTACATACGTTAAAGACACTGAAGTAGAATCAAGAACGTATTTGACATCATTAGGTGGAGTAATCGGCTTTAATGCTAGTGGGTCGGTTATTGCTTCATTTACTGATAATGTTACACTATTAAATAGAGCGCCAACTGCCTTTATTGGTGGTATTGCTGGCGAAAGTATAGGTACTTCGTATGTTTCAGCTAACTATGTCGATGATATTTTGCTCGGCAGTAGTATCGTAGCTAGTCCTGTAGTGGTAGGCGGTATTGTAGGTAATAAAGATGTGTTCTCAACTATTCAAGGAAATGCTTTCATTAGTAGCGATGCTAACTTATATGGTGATGGTAATGGTGGCTCAAATATAGGTGCTGAAAGATTAGAAAGTGTTGATTTTACAACTATTAATAATGTACTAAAGCCATATACGCACGAATTTTCGCTAGATGGAAACAAAATATCGTTAATACTAAAGGATACAGTAACTATAAATGGTGTAACTATTGATAACTCAACTTGGATAATTAGTAATAGTGATGGATTGCATAATTTTAGAGATTACGCAAACTTAGGCTTTATTAATACGAATGCTGAATTGTCTAGCAATATATTATTAGATAGTAACGAAGAGTGGACTCCAATACGTTCTTATAAAGGCACTTTTGATGGTAAAGGTAATGCTATTAGCGGTGTTACTATAAATACTTCTGCTACAACACAAGGTTTATTTGGAATATTACAATCTGGTGGTGTTATTAAAAACCTAGGTGTGAAAGATGTTGATATTACTGCATCTAACAACATAGGTGCAATTGCAGGTATGGCTGATGGCGAGATAATCGCATCATACATAGATAATGTAACTATAGCAGGCACCGCAAATTCTGCATACATTGGTGGTGTAGTAGGGGCTACTGTGTCTGCAGTTACGCTAAAAGGTGTTTTTGCAAATGATTTAACGTTATCTTCAACAGGTTCAACGCCTGTAATTGGTGGTATCTTAGGTAATGATGATTGGGGCTTTTCAACATTTTACGCAAAAGCAAACTACTTTGTTAGTGATGATGTAAACTTGTTTGGCATTGGTAGCGAGGGTGCAGAAAATGCTAATATGGCAAAGCTATCAACTTCTGATGCGTTAGATAGTGCGATAACAGCTATGAATACAGCAATAGAAAATAATTCTGATTACCAATATGTAGATACAAATGGTACAATAAGTTTGGAATTAAAATAATAAAAAAGGAGCGACTTAAAAATCGCTCCATTTTTTTACTTTATAAGTTTTAAAATATCTTTAAACTCTTTTGCCTCAGATGAGCCTAGTAGCGAGTATATGACAGTTTCAGTAACAGTCACTAAACCGCCACGCCTTTGTATCATATCAAGCCCAGTTTCCCAGTTGAAATCGTTACGAGATATTACAGCGTCGCCAACAACGTAAACATTGTAGCCAGCATCCATTAAATCCATTGCAGTTAATGTAACACAAATATGTGCTTCCATACCTGTTAAAATAATATTCTTAATATTTTTAGATTTGAAAAACTCTTCAAACTTTTGCTCTTTACATACAGAAAATGCAGTTTTTTCAACAACTAATGCTGCGTTAAGCTCGTCTAAGTCATTAACAGTACCGCCAAGCCCTTTAGGGTTTTGTAACGTTTCAACAACAGGCACACCCATAAGTTGTAATGATGCAGTAAGCACCGCAATATTATTGACA
>CAYJIW010000061.1:634-10557 GCA_964370335.1 uncultured Deferribacteraceae bacterium | reverse complement strand
GCCATAGTTATTATCTTTGATACCAAAAAGCTGTATGCCGTTTTCTTTAGTGTTCCTTTCAATAGCTTGCATCATTTCTTCAGCAAGGCTATCTTTATATGGACGTTGTAAATTGTCAAGATCAGTAGGTATGATATGGTCATGTGTAGCGTATGTCCTGTTTGGATATGCAACCTTCATTCCAAGTTCCTTCAGCATAGCAAATGCTTGCGGACTTGTCACTTCATGTAACAAGTGTAAGTCGATAAAAAGTTGAGATTGACCACTTTTAAGCTTAGTAACTTCGTGCTTTTCCCATACTTTTTGAAAAAGATTTTTTCCCATGTTGAGCCTCTTAATTTAATTATGTAAACGATGATTATATACTATACAATTAAATATGTAAAGCGTTCAATGCGAAAAGAAATAAATTATGTGCCAAATGTGATAAAAATTTTATTTATATAAAAATTTTCCTTGATTTTTTCGTTAATAATTGTAATATTAGCACTCGAGGGTGTCGAGTGCTAATGTCGATACTTGATTATTAGAATAAAGATTATATTAAATAAACAAGGAGAATTGAAATGTCAAAAATTCAACCATTGCAAGACAGAGTCATTGTTAAGCGTTTTGCAAGCGAAGAAAAAACTGCTTCAGGTATCATCATTCCTGATACTGCGAAAGAAAAACCACAAGAGGGTGAAGTTATCGCTGTTGGAGAAGGAAAATTCTTAGATAATGGTAACCGTGTTACACCAACTGTTAAAGCTGGCGATAAAGTATTGTTTAGCAAATATGCTGGTACGGAAATCAAAATTGATGGTGAGGAGCTATTAATTATGCGTGAAGATGATATTCTTGGTATTATCAAATAAATTAAAGGATTATAGGAGATTATAAATGGCTAAAAATATTACTTTTAGTGAAGACGCTCGTCAGGCTATCTTACGTGGCGTTGACCAGCTTGCAAATGCTGTTAAAGTTACGCTTGGACCTAAAGGGCGTAATGTTGTTATAGAGAAAAAATTTGGTTCACCATTAATTACTAAAGATGGTGTTACTGTTGCTAAAGAAGTTGAGCTACCTGATGCATTAGAAAATATCGGTGCACAAATGGTTAAAGAAGTTGCTTCTAAAACTAACGATGTTGCTGGTGATGGTACTACTACTGCGACTGTTTTAGCTCAGCACATCTACCGTGAAGGTATGAAAAATGTTGTTGCTGGTGCAAACCCTATGGAATTAAAGCGTGGTATTGATAAAGCTGTTGAAGTTGTTGTTAAAGAGCTTAAAGCTATATCAAAAGAAGTTAGCACTAACAAAGAAATTGAACAAGTTGGAACTATCTCTGCTAATAACGATGAAGAAATCGGCGGAATTATCGCAAAAGCTATGGATAAAGTTGGCAAAGATGGCGTTATCACTATCGAAGAAAACAAATCTATGGAAACGGCGCTTGATATAGTTGAAGGTATGCAATTTGATAGAGGCTACTTATCGCCATATTTCGTAAACAATCCAGATACTATGGAAGCTGTACTTGAAAATCCGTACATCATTATACATGAAAAGAAAATCTCTAACATGAAAGAAATTCTTCCAATATTAGAGAAATTAGCGAAAAACAACTCACCATTCGTTATCATTGCAGAAGATATTGAAGGTGAAGCGTTAGCAACATTAGTATTAAACAAATTACGTGGCACTCTAAACTGTGTTGCTGTAAAAGCTCCGGGCTTTGGCGATAGAAGAAAAGAAATGTTAAAAGATTTAGCAGTTCTTACTGGCGGTCAAGTTATCACTGATGATTTAGGTATATCTATTGACAATGTTGAACTTGAAGACCTTGGCAGAGCTAAAAAAATGGTTATCGACAAAGACAACACAACGGTAGTTGAAGGCTTAGGCGATGTTAAAGATATTAAATCACGTGTTTCTCAAATCAAGAAACAAATCGAAGATACAACTAGCGATTATGATAGAGAAAAACTACAAGAGCGTTTAGCAAAACTTACTGGTGGCGTTGCTGTTATCAAAGTTGGCGCTGCTACAGAAACAGAAATGAAAGAAAAGAAACACCGTGTAGAAGATGCACTTGCAGCTACAAAAGCGGCTGTTGAAGAGGGTATCGTTCCTGGTGGTGGCGTTGCGTTAATCCGTGCGTCTGCTGGACTTGACAAAATCAAAGCATCTGATGAACAACTTGTTGGTGTATCAATTATTAAGCGTGCGTTAGAATATCCGTTACGTCAAATTATTGAAAACGCTGGCTTAGAAGCGTCAGTTGTTGTAAACAATATTAAAGAAAATAACACTGTAAGTTACGGCTTCAACGCATATAGCGAAAAGTATGAAGATATGCTTAAAGCTGGCGTTATCGACCCAACTAAAGTTACTCGTTCGGCACTACAAAATGCAGCATCAGTAGCAGGGTTAATGATTACTACAGAAGCAGTAATTACTGAAATTAAAGAGAAAAACGCTGCACCAATGCCTGATATGGGTGGCATGGGTGGAATGGGCGGCATGGGAATGATGTAAAAATTTGTTTGTTGTCCTTTTGGTTTGATACGTCGTTGTTCCTCGAAAGCCTTCTGTCATTTATGCACCATGTAAACTCAGTCGGCTTTCTGTGGTACGCCTAGTCTCAAGCCAAAATTACTAACAAACGATACTCTGCTAAGTATTTGTGCGTTTTGCCTAATCGGCTAGCCTAGATAGAAATACATCAAATTCATGCTTTCATGAAATTTAGTTAAAAAATAAGCCTGTCACATTGTGGCAGGCTTTTGTTATTAAAATCGTATACGCTATAAATTATTAAGCTTCTTCTGGGTCTATCATAGACAAATCTGCAATACAGCCTGCCCATGTCAAGCCTACGCCAAAGCCCATTATTAAACCATATTTGCCAAGCACAATATCTTGTGATTGCATATTATTTATTGCAATAGGTATAGTAGCAGAGGCAGTGTTGCCTGTCATTGCACAATCATTAAAGTATCTACCATCATCAGGTATGCCACACGCTTTTTGTATAGTTTCTAACATAAATTTATTAGCTTGGTGGAATACAAAGTTTGTAATATCGCTCATGTTTAATCTTGCAGCTTCTAAAATTTCGTTCATCATTGGTGGCACAACTTTTTGCGTAAATTGCACTACAGATTTACCATCCATATAGATTGTTGCATCTGTTCTGACGTTACCGTATTGGTCGACAACTTCTTCATACGCAATCGCTGGGTCAACGTGTTTCATACGGCTTGCACCATAGTTTACGATAATTTTACGGAAATCTACACCGTTAGTACCAAACCTAAAGTGGCTTAAAAACTCTTTGCGAGAATACGTGTACGACACTAATGTCGCTGCTGCAGCATCACCAAAAAGTGGCTTAGTACGCATATCTTTTGGGTGAATAATTTTTGATAAAGTATCACCTGTGAGCAAGAGAACGTTTGTTGCAATTTCCGTTTCTATCAACGATTTTGCTAATGCTAGACCATAAACATAGCCTGTGCAACCGTGATTGTAGTCAAATGATAAACACGCAGGTTTTAAGTCTAGCCTACCATGTATAATACATGCAGTAGACGGCATGATATAATCGGGTGTTTCTGTGCAAAATATAACAGCATCAATAGTTTGCCTATCGACATTATATTTTTTAAACATGATTTCTGCTGCTTCAACAGCTAGGTCTGATGCACATTCGTTATTGGTAATGATTGGTCGCCTATAGACGCCAACCTTTTGTGTGATACGCTCTTCGGCGTTGTTTTCTTCGTACGTTTCTGGATAGTAAGACGTAATGTGCTTAATGTAAGCTCTTCTTGACATGAAATAAAACCTCTAAAAAATAAAATAATAAAATAAAAAAACAATAATTAAACATGGAGTATAATACATTAACAATAAATTGAAAAGAGTTATTTTTTACTTAACAGGTACAATAATAATAAAAGGTGCTTTTACACCAGCGTATCTAGCTGATAAATTAGATGGAAAATCAAAATCATTTATTTCATCTTGATAGCCTAAATTTATTGAAATAGCTACTTTTCTTTTCAAGAACGACAAATCTTTCAGCGTATTTGTTAATGCATATGGTCGTTCCATAAAAACTGTTGTATGCTCTAGTTTCTCGAGTGATTTAAAAAATTTATCTCGTTTGTTAGACTCTCTAGGGGGAAATCCAGCAAAAAGGAAACTTTTGCAATCAACACCAGAAACAGATAACGCAGTTGTAATAGAACTTGGACCAGCGAGTGAGCGTATTTCTATACCACTATCTCTACACATTGCAATAAATTTACTATCTGGGTCAGATATTGCTGGTGTTCCAGCGTCCGAAAACATTACAGCCTTATCAATGTTTTTAACTCTTTCTAATATTTCAAGACGATCTTTGTCGGTAGAATGTTCATTTAAGAGGTAATATTCTTTTTCGTCAGATTTTAAAGTAGATAATAGGCGAAGAACATTTTTACGTTCCTCACCTATCAAAATTGAACATTTTTCAATTATATCAACACTTTTTGGTGATATATCCTTTGGATTGTTACAAAGTGATGTGCCAGCAATATATAAAGTAGCCAAACTGTACTAACCTTTTGTAATAACTTCTAAGCCATTAAGATATGGGCGTAAAACTTCTGGCACAGTTACAGAGCCATCAGCGTTTTGGTAGTTTTCTAGTATTGCAACTAATGTACGCCCAACAGCTAATCCAGAACCATTTATCGTATGTGCTATTTTAGTTTTACCGTCACTGCCTCTATATTTTATGCTTGCTCTACGTGCTTGAAAGTCTTTAAAGTTGCTACAAGATGAAATCTCTCTATAACAATTTTGTGATGGTAGCCACACTTCAATATCGTAAGTTAATGATGATGAAAATCCAATATCGCCAGAGCATAGTGATACAACTCTGTATGGTAATTTGAGTGCTTGCAATATTGATTCAGCATCTTGTGTAAGCATTTCAAGTTCGTTAGCAGATTGATCAGGTTCGCATACTTTTACAAGCTCAACTTTATTAAACTGGTGTTGTCTAATAAGTCCACGCATATCTTTACCATACGAGCCAGCCTCACGCCTGAAACATGCAGATAAACATGCATGTTTTATAGGTAATTGTTTCATATCTAATATTTCATTAGCATAAAGGTTAGTAACAGGTACTTCTGCTGTTGGGATTAGAAATAAATCATCTTTTTCCGCATGGAATACTTCTTCTTTAAACTTAGGTAGTTGCCCAGTTCCTTTGAGAGCATCAGCATTTACGAGTAATGGGACAGATACTTCTGTGTAGCCTTTATTATTGTGTGTATCTAGCATGAATGATGATATTGCTCTATCAAGTCTAGCGCCAAGCCCAGCTAATACAGAAAACCTAGTTTGAGCAACCTTAACACCACGTTCAAAGTCGATTATTCCTAAATCTGTGCCAATATCCCAATGTGCTTTAGGTTCAAAATCAAGCTTTGTAGGCTCGCCCCAAGTACGCACAAGTTTATTATCAGCCTCATCTGTGCCGACAACAACGCTATCATCAATAACGTTTGGCAGGCTAAGTAGCATATCTTCAAATTCAGCATTTATAGCGTTTACTTCATTATCTAGTTCAGCAATTTTTACTGCGCCTTGTTTAACTGTTTCTTGAATTTCCGTAGTATCTTTGCCTTCACGCTTAAGCATACCAACTTGTTTAGACAGTTCGTTTCTATCTTGTTTAAGTTTTTCTACTTCTACAAGTAAAGCACGTCTTTTACCATCAAGTTCTACAAGTTTATCGAAGTCAAATTCATAGTTGCGAGCTTTCGTTTTTTCTTTAACAAGTTCAAGATTATTTAATATGTATTTAGTATCAAGCATTTAACCCTCCGTAGTGTTATTGTTTTGCAAGTTGCTTATCAATAGCTTCTTTTGCGTCGCTAGTTTCTTTTATATTAGGGTGTGCGATTGCAAGTTGTTCGTAATAAGCAACTGCTTCCTCGACCCTACCTTCTTTTGCTAGCAACTCTACAAGTTGTTTTGCAGCTTTAGGGTAAACTTGTGTGTCGCTATAGTTTTCTGAAATATAGATAAGTCTAAGTATTCGTGGTTCTTTTTTCAGTATCATTCCATAATATGTTGCTATTGCAAGCTCTTTTCTAGCAAGTTCTTCTTGTATAGCTACTAATAATATTTGAATATCATCAGTAAGTAGTGACGGATCTCTAACGATAGCGTTGTTGATATAATCACGTGATTTTATGATGAATGTAGAATCTTTTTTATACGACGGTTTAAGTTCGTAATATGAAAGCCCAACATTTAGATACGCACGTGCTGATTGTGGCGTATTTGTATAAATATCGAGGTAGACTTCATAAACTGGTATGGCTTCTTTATAGCTTTTGTCATAGTAGTAGCTATTTGCGAGTGCTAGTTGTATTCTGGCAGCTTCGTTTGGTGTTTCTGCTCTAAGTAATGCGTTTTCGTACGCTTCGGCTGCTTTATCGTAGTCACCCTCGATATAAAGTGTATCGCCTAGGTCACGATAATATGCGGCGCTACGTTCAGTTTCGATTGGTTTTGCACAACCAAACATAGCTAATAATAAGCAAGATATAAGTAGTAGTGACAGTTTTTTCATTTATTCACCTTGGTTAATTGTAACGTAAATATCAGGGTATGCAATTTTATTTATACTGCATTTATATGGGCCGCTACCTTTATCGGCTGTGCCATCAGTAACATAGAGTTTACCATCTATTTCTGGTGCTTGAAAGGTTGCCCTACCTTCTAGTATAAAGTCAAAATCATCATTGACTTTATCTATAAAACAGTAAAATTCACTTTTTTTCAAGCTTTTTAACTTTGCCATAGTATTTTTCTTTTGTAAAGTTTGTAGTTTTTTAATACGTTTTTGTACTATTTTGTCAGATAGTTCGTTCATTATTAGTGCTGCTTTTGTTCCTTCTTCTTCATAGTAAGGAAAAAATCCAGCATAATCAGGTTTTTTAGTTTCGATAAATTCCACAACTTCTTGAAAATCATCTTCTGTTTCTGTAGGAAATCCAATAATAAATGTTGTTCTGATAAAAGCTTCAGGTATTTTAGCACGAATTTTATCAAATGTATCATTTATCATTTTTCTATTCGAGTGCCTGTTCATAGCTTTTAGCACATTATCACTAGCATGCTGGATAGGTATTTCAAAATATTTTATGACATTATCTGTTTTTGCAACAAAGTCGATAAGTTCATCTGTAACGCCATCTGGGTTGAGATATAGTAAGCGAAACATTGTATCTGGCAATGCTGATGTAAGTTGTTGCATTAATTCAACTATTTTTAAATCGCCAGTTAAATCTTGCGAATATTTAGTTGTATCTTGACTAACGATAATTATTTCTTTTACGCCACTCTCAACAAGTCTTTTTGTTTCTGCCATAATATCTTCTATAGTTCTACTTTTCAGTTTGCCTCTTATAGATGGTATCGTGCAATATGAGCAACAGTTATTACAACCCTCAGATATTTTTACAAAAGCAAAATATGGACTATTGACGAGTGTGCGTTCAGTACCAACAGACACTTTTTTAACATTAGCTAGCTTACGTAAATAGTCGCCTGCTTCGCTTAATGCTCCAACACCTGTTAAAAAGTCTATTTCTGGTAGCTCATTTTTTATGTCGTTAATGTATCGTTCTGCCATACAGCCTGTAACAATTAGTTTAGCGTTTTCTGGTATAGTTTCGCCCATTAGTAGTATGTTATCAATAGCTTCTTTAACAGCTGGTTCGATAAATCCGCATGTGTTTATAATAACTGCATCACAATTTGCAGGGTCAAGTTCTGTTTCAAATCCATCTGTTTGCAGTTCACCTATTAGGTATTCAAAATCGACTTGGTTTTTTGCACAGCCTAAGCTAACATAGCTAACTTTCATTTAATGTAATCCTTATTTTTGAAGTATATCACGTGATATTTTTTCAAACTCACGCAATTTTTCAATTAATTTATTTATGCTTTCAAATTTTTCATTATTACCGATACGTTTAACGAAAAAAAGCTCAATGCTTTTATTATATATATTTTCGCTAAAGTCAAATATATTTGTTTCAACTCGTCTATCTTTACCATCAACAGTGGGGCGAGTACCAATATAAGTCATTGAATTATAACATTTATCATCTATCTTCACTTTTGTTGCATACACACCATCGTGTGGTATAATGTCGTTTTCAGTATCAATATTTATAGTAGGAAATCCGAACGATTTTCCGTTGCCATCGCCATTAATCACAACACCCTGTATTGAGTAGGCTCTACCAAGCATTTCGTTAGCGTTATCTATATTACCATTAAGGATAGCTTCACGTATGCGAGTGCTTGAGATATAGCTACCACCAAGTGTAACTTTATCAACAAATAAACAGTCTACTCCGTATCTTATGCCAAGCATTTTTAGTGTGTCAATATTGCCTGCACGTTTATGCCCAAATTTATAATCTGTACCAACAACAATCAGCTTTGCTTTTAGAAAGTCTATTACAACCGTGTTAAAAAAATCTTCTGGTGTAAGTGTAGCAATTTTATTAAACGGAGCATAAACGATATAATCAGTATTTTCTGCTTGAAAAAGTGATAATCTTTTTGATTGCTTTGTAAGGAACTGTATTTCCTTTTCGTAATAGACATGCGGATGAGGTTTAAAAGTACATAAAACTGTTTGCAACCCTAGTCGAACAGCATTTTCTTTAAGCTCACTTATCAAAAACTTATGTCCTAGATGTAGCCCGTCAAAGTTTCCAAAACAAACTGCCGTTTGTGATGTTATAATGTTGTTGTCTAGTGTTTCTATTATATGCATTATTTTTCATTTAACCCATTAATAATATATCTAGGCCTATTTGTTGCTATGCCTGATATACCAATGCTTTTAAAGTATTTAGCACGTTCGATATCGTCTACAGTCCATGAGTACATTTCATAACCTGAGCTTTTAACACGTTTAACATATTCTTCCTTAATGTCAAACCTAGAGTCAAAGTCGACTGCATCAAGGTTAGCCATTTGTAGCTTTCTAATTAGGTGTGATACAGGTTGCATATTAGGTTGGAATTGGCTTTTTTCGCCATTTATCCATGCGACTTTCACGTTTGGTAATAACTCTTTTACAAGTTGCATAGCATAGTAACTAAACCCAATAACTATTATTTCAGATGGGTGTTTGCGTGATGAACGTATTTTATATGCAAGCCTAGGGACAGAGCGGATACTGCTTTTAAGTTCAATTTGTAATAGTTTTCCTGAAGGAACAATATCTAACACTTCTGCCAAGATAGGAATTTTTTCGCCTTTGTATCGCGCGGATTTGAAAGTGCCGGCATCAAGAGTAGATATGCGTTTATTAGACGAATTTGATACTCGGCCTTTTTCGCCAGTCGTTCTAGTAAATGTAGCATCGTGGATAACGCTAAAGTTATCATTACGGTTACGCCTAACGTCGATTTCTACACCGTCTGCACCTTGTTTTAGTGCTTCTAATATAGAGCCGATTGTGTTTTCAGGTGCATCAAAAGAAGCGCCTCTATGCCCAAATACTAACATAGCGATTATACATTCTTTAAAATTACGGCTTCAGTTCTATCTGACACAGCGTGATAATTCTCGAAAAAAGTATCTGGTTCGATATGAATTTGATAATCCCACACTAATAGATAAACACCAAGCGTAACTAGACTAAACAATGCTTTATTTAAGAAGCGGTACTTCGGTATATTTGTAGGAACGTACTCAATAGGTTCATCAATAAGTTTTGACTCTATCCATATTGTGCTTAGTAACTTGTCGTAATTACATTCGTAATATTGCAACATGCTCCATGCTTTGTTCATCATAAATATATAATAAATAAAGTATAAGCCACCAGTCAGTAAAGAAAA
>CAYJIW010000061.1:306-624 GCA_964370335.1 uncultured Deferribacteraceae bacterium | reverse complement strand
ATTTATTAAAGGGTTGTAACTCATAAAAGATTGTGTTTGTAAGTTTAGGTTGTATAAATCACGTTGGTTAGCGTCATTGCACTTATCTTTTGTGAATTGTGTTACAAGGATATAATACTTGTTACGATTAACGATAAAATTGTTCAGCCTATTAAGCCTGATAATAAACATACCAATCCACACAATACCAAATGACAATATACCAAGAATTATTAGCAAATACCATTTAGGTAGTGGCTTATCATTTTTTTCAGAATTTATTTTTAGTTGTTCAAATTCATGTTTATAGTCTGTCACTACAAGCCTCTGATATTAATA
>CAYJIW010000061.1:0-296 GCA_964370335.1 uncultured Deferribacteraceae bacterium | reverse complement strand
CTTGTGCCGTTAAGCTTTAGGTGTTTAGTTTCCATATCGCCAACTCTACCAAAGCCAATAAAGACAGTGCCAACAGGCTTATCTTTAGTAGCGCCACCGGGACCAGCTATACCAGTAGTTGAAATGCCAAAATCAGATGACATTAGCCTAACAACGCCATCAGACATTAATTTTGCCACATTACAGCTAACAGCGCCAAAGGTCTCAATAGTTTCCTTTCTTACTTTTAGCGTATCAATTTTGACTTCGTTTGCATAGCTAGTAACGCCACCTAAAAACACGCTAGAAATACCAGC
>CAYJIW010000060.1:0-10805 GCA_964370335.1 uncultured Deferribacteraceae bacterium | reverse complement strand
ATTAAATATTATGAACTAGAAACGTCTCTGCGAATTGAGCGTTAGCGAAATGTGGTGAGCAAACAAAGCAAAGCATGTCTTTGCCCAAAGCGAAGGCGGAGTGACAACGACGGCGGGGGATGTCCACGTTTTAGGCTACGATTTAACATAAATGTTGCTATACGTTGTTATGGATTGCCACACTTCGTTCGCAATGACGTAAATTGCTGTTATTAAAGGTAACTACTAGCACGTCTCTGCGAGAACGAGTGAAACGAGTTTGTGGCAGTCCACGTTTTAGGCTACAATTATATATTAATGTAGTTACACGTTTTTATGGATGCCCACAAAAACTTACTATAGCAATAATGCTAACTTATAGCTATTGGCGACGATTACACGTTTATAATTATTGATAGTTTATTTTTCTATTGGTGCAACAACTAGAGTTTTGCCTAATGGAGCAAGAATTTTTAATATGGTGTCAAGTTGAGCACTTGTTTTACCTAGCTCCAACCTAGCAATAACAGGTTGTTTAACGCCACTTAATTCTTCAAGTTTTTTTTGGCTAATGCCTTTTTCTTTTCTAGCTGCGATTAATTCACTAATCACAGCAACACGCAAGTTACTTTCAACTATTTCTGTTTCGCTATATAGCTCTTGCCTAGCATCTGCCCAACTTGTGCCTATTGATTTGTTTTTCATATTCATCCCTACTTAAAGTTATTTTTTATTTCCTTAATAATTTTCTCTGCTTTTTCAATCTCACGCTTAGGTGTTTTTTGCGTCTTTTTAACAAAATGATGTATCAAAATGAAACTATCATCAAACATTGCAACAAAAAATATCCTATCACGGCGAGGTCTAAGCTCCCACAAGTCAGCTTTTATATGCTTAATATAAGGCTCGCCAAGACTTAAACCATGTTCAGATAGAAGCTGTATGTAATCATTCATTTTATTAAAAAGTATCTTACTATCTTTACCCTTGCTATCTTTCAGCTTTTTCAACACTTCATAAACAGGCTCAATACCTTTAGAATTTCTATAAAATGATATACTATACAATATCTTCTCCTATCATATTGTAAATCTACTATAAAGATTAGTGCTTGTCAATAACTTTTAAGTTATTAAAATATTTTTGATGTATGAATTTATGTTGTCATATTGTTTTATGTTTGCAACGCTACTTATGATGATATGAATATATTAGAAACGTCTCTGCGAGCGACGGCGTGGCAGTCCACGTTTTAGACTACGATTTAACATAAATGTTGCTATACGTTGTTATAGATTGCCACACTTCGTTCGCAATGACGTAAATAAGCACTTAGCATCAATAAGTTATTAAAGTTAATGAGTTAAAAACGTCTCTGCGAATTGAGCGATAGCGTGGCAGTCCATAAAAAAAGGACAGTTTAGAACTGTCCTAAGGATAATTTATAATTATAAATGACGTTAAGCCCATTTAGCGTAAATTTTTTTATTCTAGCTAGGCGGCTTATCTAATCACGAAGCGATTTTACATAAAGCAAAGCGTAAATGAGCAAGTGTTAGATAAATAACAACGCTAGAATGAAAAAAGCACACAAATTAAATAAATTCGTATTGCATGTTACGGATTTTTGGTTCAAACCCCGCCTTACATATAACATGCTTTATCTCATCTGTCTTTAGCCTAAACCCTACACCAGCAGCTGCAACGACGTTTTCTTCAATCATTAAGCTACCAAAATCGTTACCACCAAAAAACAGCCCTGTTTGTGCGACTTTGTCGCCTTGTGTCACCCATGATACTTGTATATTATCCACATTATCAAGATAAATACGACCAAGCGCCAACACTCGCAAATATTCTATCGCAGTAACGTCTTTATCGTTTAGCTCGCTATTGCCAGATTGGAACGGCCATGCAATAAACGCTGTAAATCCACCTGTTTTATCTTGTAGTTGGCGTATTTTATCGAAATGTCCAACTATCATTTCTGCTGTATCGTCCTTTCTAAACATCATGGTAGCAGTCGTACGCATACCAATATTATGCGCTTCTTCCATAACATTAAGCCACTCGGCAGAATTTATCTTATTTGGGCTGACGTTACGCCTTGCATCGTCGTCTAATATTTCTGCACCGCCACCGGGTATAGAGTCAAGCCCTGCATCACGCAAACGTAATATCGTATCACGTATGCTAAGGTTGCTAAGTTTTGCGATATGGTGAATTTCTGGTGCAGAAAATGCGTGCAACCATATAGGGTATTGCTTCATAAACTTGAGCATATCTTCGTAAAACTCGATTGTAAATTCTGGGTGTAGGCCACCTTGTAGCAACACTTGCGAGCCACCAAGCGATATAGTTTCTTCTATTTTTTCTGCTAACTCATCTTTAGTGATGACGTATGTGCCATCGTCGCCCATATTTTTATAAAACGCACAAAACTTACACTTGCAAGTACATATGTTTGTATAGTTAATGTTTCTATCCAACACGAATGTTACGATATTGTCTTTATGCTTTTCGCGTCTAATATCATCAGCCATTTTACCTAATGACAATATATCAGCTGTGTTAAACAACTCTACTGCTTCGTTAAAATTAATTCTTGCCACAAATCCGCCTATAAATACTATTTTTACACACAAAAATATTGTTATTAAAACTTCATCAATATATAAATTACAATAAAAACTTTAAGATTAAAAGTATAATTTTAAGAAATGTTAAGCAGGCGCATGTTGCATACTGAAACTTTGTTGCTTAACTGTAGTTGGAACGATAACCTTTTCTTTCTTTACTGCAATGTTTCTAGGTTTTTCGTCAACGATTTCGTAGCTATTAGTCGCCTCAAGCAACGCTTTTGCAAATGCGTTATTTACTTGATGACCAGACTTTACTGCACGTAAATCGCCAGCTATCTTATAGCCAACTAACGATAAATCGCCATACATATCAAGTATTTTATGGCGTACAAACTCGTTATCAATACGTAAACCGCCCGGATTCATGATGCCTTCGTCGTCGCCAATAACTATTGCGTTATCAAGCGAGCCACCACGTGCAAGCCCCATAGAGCGTAACGCCTCAACCTCACGCTTGAAGCCAAACGTACGTGCTAAAGCTATCTCGTTTTTGAATGTGTCATAATTATGCGTATAAGAGTATATCTGTTGCCCAATAGCTGGGTGGCTATAGTCTAGCTCGAAAGATATAACAAAATCGTCTGATGGTTTAGCCTCAACAAGCTTGCCATCAAGCTCAACAGATACATCACGTGTAAGTTTAAGAATTTTGCGTGGTTTATCTTGCAAGTTGTAGCCGACTTCGTCAATCAAGTCTACGATAGGTAACGCACTACCATCTAATATTGGTACTTCTGGACCAGATACATCAACAAAAGCGTTGTCGATACCCATGCCGAATAAGCCAGCCATCAAGTGTTCGATAGTGGATATAGGTAACCCATCGCAATCAATAGTGGTAGCAAGTTGTGTAGATGATACGTTGTAAGGCGTGATGCGAGTATAATCGCAATATTTGACGTCTGTACGTCTAAATCTGATGCCTGTATCAATTGGTGCTGGCATAACAACAACAGAGAAATCTTGCCCGCTGTGTACTCCTATGCCTTCTATATTAAATGAACTTTTAATAGTCCTTTGCATGTATATAACGCTCCTAAGCTAAATTGCCAGTAGCTAACTTTTTATTTTTACTGCCTATATACATGCAATTTTCATGCCACATTTTTTTAACGTAAATACGTTGTTTCAGTGTATTTTTTGTGAAAATTTATCAACTGCTTGTGGAATAATAACAACAAACAACTACATTCTGGATGGGGAGCTTTTAATAACAGTTTTAGCGTTTTCTGTTACTAAAGAAATATTTTAATAACAGTTTTGCAATTTCTGTTACTAAAGTCATGTGTCTATAGAAAATACATTGACATAATCTTGAGCAATATATATTCGATTGCGAGATAACCCTGTAGTTTCAAGATTTATAAATTTGTGTAAAACCTTTGCGATAATATACTAAGCACAAAACTTTACTTTTGACAAAATACATAAACATATTATAATACACTATGAACATAAAGCTAAACGAAAAACATATCACTACCGACAAAAAGACTGCTTTTAGCATACGTGATGAGCATAAAAGCGATGCCGATATAGTCATTGTAAATAGTTTCATCATATCAAATGACATAAGTATAAATGATGGCGATACTATTACGCTTATTAAACGTGGTGAAATACCTACTAATGATGAGCTTGAAGCGCTGCTTATTGCTAGGCATACGCCAAACATATACGAAAAACTAAAACATGCAAAAATTGCAATCGCTGGGCTTGGTGGGCTTGGCTCTAACATAGCTATATCGCTTGCTAGAATGGGCATAGGAACACTAAAAATTGTCGATTATGACGTCGTTGAACCATCAAACCTAAACAGACAAAATTATAATATTTCGCAAATTGGGCAGCTAAAAACTGATGCCACTAAAAACAATATCGAAGGTGCGACTACCTTAACGAAAGTCATTACTGATAACGTTTTAATCACAAAAGACAATGTAGTAAACTTGTTTGACGGATACGATATTTTAATAGAAGCACTCGATAATGCCGATACTAAATATATGCTTATATCTGAAGCGTTAAATATCGACAATTTATTTATCATTGGTGCATCTGGCGTAGCTGGCTTGTTCGATACTGATTTATTTAGAACTAGACAAGTCGCTAACAAATGTATTATAGTTGGCGACTTCGTAAACGAAGCTAAACAAGGGCTTGGGCTTATGGCAACACGTGTTGCTGTCGCTGCAAATATTCAAGCAAATATTGCTATCAGAAAAATACTAGGGGAAATATGAATGAATACTGTTGCTATTAATGGTAAGAATATAGAAATTTCAGCAGATAAAAACTTAACACAACTACTTGATATAATTGATATAAAAGGCGACAATATCATAATTGAAATGGATGGTGAAATAATACTAAAGCAAGATTTTGATAATACGCTTATTGGTAACGCAAAAAATATTGAGGTAATAAAATTTGTTGGCGGTGGCTAATAACTAAATAATTATTATATCGTTACCGACGCCAGTTAAGGTAGCCCCACCTTTAGATGTCACATGGAAAGTGTTTGAAACACCTATTAAACCAACCTTTTCAACATATACACGTGGCTCTAATACAAATACGCTATTATCAGATATCTGCGTATGTGACGTTAAAGAGATCTTAGGTACGTCATCCATAAATAAACCTGTCGATTGACCTACATAGTCTGTTTCATTACCAAGCTTACCCATAAACACGCCCTCTAGCTCTGGGTGTAGTTCTTTTCGCATCGTTTTATATACTTCTGATGCTATCTTGTTTGGGACAAGTAGGTCTGCCAACCTATTCATAATATTATAGCAACGTGTGTATTGCATCTTGGCATAGTTAGGTAAATCGCCAACAGAATACATACGTGAAGCCCTAGCATGATAGCCAGATACGCTACAAATAGCCTCAATATTAATAACTTCGCTTTCTTTAAGCACCCTTTCTGTACTGCCATAATGTGGAGTGGCAGCCGATAACCCAACAGCACCAAAAGTGTTGCCACCACGAAGCCTTTTAGTCGTGTTCATGCCAAATGATACATACGTTTGCACCATTTCGGCAGATAGGTCTGCACACCTAACGACGCCATCGGCGCCTTGCTTCAATAATTCGTTATTGACTGCAAGCGATAAATCATGCTCGGTAATGCCTATATCTAACACTTGTGGAACAAAGTTATCTAAAACAATACTCAATATATCGCCAGCAGATTTTATCAAATTAATCTCGTATGGGCTTTTGCTAAACCTACATTTATTAAGTTGCTTATCGCACGATACAATATTGTTTAAACCAACAATATCTGCAAACCTATCAAGAAACGATGCTGAAACACGCTCTTTATCGACATAAACTAAAGTATTGGGATTTATAAAGATTTTTTCTGTAATATCGTACAAGGTAGCTATTTCTACAACTTCTACAAACCTAACCTCGCCCATAGCTTTTTCATAATCACGCATTATGAAGTACGTCGGTATCTCGCCACTAGGGATATATAACACGCCATTCTGCATAGTTCCTGTAAAATAATAACATAATATAGGGTCAAATATGAAAACGTGACGCCATGATTCATGCTCAATATCCATGATGTTACAAAAACGCTTTAACCGAGTTGCAGACTCGACCGCTGGTAATTTTACAGGCATAACACACCCCTTTTCGTGATAAATATATCATACATTGCAAAAAAGAATTCATCAACTACAAATTAAAAATAGACTTTTTTTAAACAACATATTAGAATAGATGTGTATGTATCACATTAATAACAATTAGGATATTATGGATAAAATATTAAACATTGCAGATAAAAAATTTAGTAGTAAGTTGATGATAGGAACTGGCAAGTTTTCATCATCTAAAGTTATGGCAGAAGCTATCGAAGCAAGCGGTGCAGAAATTGTTACTGTCGCACTTAGGCGTGTTGATGTGCATAACGATAGCGACGACGTATTAACAAATATACCGTCAAATGCTTTACTGTTGCCAAACACATCTGGCGCAATAAACGCTAGCGAAGCTGTTAGGCTTGCAAAAATTGCACGTGTCGCACTTGGCGGTAACAACTGGGTAAAACTTGAAGTTACGCCTGACCCTTACACATTGTTGCCATGCCCTATTGAAACTTACGAGGCAGCATGCCAACTAATCGAGCTTGGGTTTAACGTCATGCCATACATTAATGCAGACCCTATACTTGCAAAAAAGCTAGAATCTGCTGGTTGCGTTACTGTTATGCCACTTGCAGCACCTATCGGCACAAACAAAGGGCTTACTACACGTGATGCCATTAGCATAATTATTGAGCAAGCTAACGTACCAGTTGTTGTTGATGCTGGACTTGGCGCACCTAGCCATGCAGCAGAAGCTATCGAACTTGGCGCAGATGCTGTACTTGTAAACACGGCTATCGCTATCGCAGATGACCCTGTTTTAATGGCAAAAGCGTTTAAATTAGCTGTAGAGGGTGCATACTTAGCTAGGAAAGCTGGACTTGCACCAGTTAGCAAAGTAGCAGAAGCATCTAGCCCGTTAACTGGCTTTTTAAAAAATTTGGAGTAATTATTTCGTGCAGTTTTCAGATATACTATATAGTTACAACGTGGTAGATGTAAAACATGCAATATACTCTGCTACAGATAGCGACGTACAAAAAGCGCTATCAAAAAATAAACTAGATATTAACGACTTAATGGCGTTGCTTAGCCCTGTTGCAAAAAAGTATCTACACATTATGGGCGAAAAGTCACGCAAAATCACGTTGCAAAGGTTTGGCAAAACTATGAAGCTATACGCACCATTATACGTTTCTAACTATTGCGTAAACTCTTGTGTTTATTGTGGTTTTAATAGGCACACTAATATAGATAGGCTCAACTTAAGTAGCGATGATGTTGAAAAGGAAGCAAAAATATTAGCTAGCCAAGGTATCGCAAATGTAATACTCGTTAGTGGCGATAACCATAAGCAATATAGCAACGATATGCTAGCCGATGCGATAAAAACATGTGCAAAATATTTTCCGCTAGTATCTATTGAAGTTAGGGCGCTAGGTGTTGATGAATATGTCGACTTAAAAAAAGCTGGCGCAGATGGCTATACCATGTTTCAAGAAACGTATTTAGCTGATGAATATAAAAAATTCCACCCTGCTGGACCAAAAAGTGATTTTGAATATCGCTTAAACTGCCCTGATAGAATTGGACAAGCTGGTTATAGGCATATTGGGCTTGGTGCGTTGCTAGGGTTGACAGATTTTAGGCTTGAAACATTTTTTATGTGTTTACATGCCGATTATTTATCTAAAAAGTATTACGAGTCGCACGTTTCTGCATCGTTTCCACGTATGCGGTTATCGGCTGGCGAGTTTAAAGATATTAACGAAGTTACAGATGGCGAATTGTTTCAAGCGATATTTGCTTTTAGGCTTTTCCTAAACGATTGTGGTATAAATATTTCTACACGTGAAAGTGCTGATATGCGTAATAAACTTATGCACTTGGGCGCTACAATTATGAGTGCTGGCTCTAAAACTGAACCGGGTGGCTACTCAAAACCAAATGAAAAGTCTGAACAGTTTAATATCGACGATAGCAGAACGATTGATGAATTTTCAAAGCACGTAAAACTTGCTGGATATGACCCCATTTTTAAAGATTGGGATAAACAAATGAGATATATATGAAAGGCGGACACGTTTCGCAATATCAATCAATTATAAAGCATGATATGCTTGGTAATATTAACATTGCATGGAATGATGATAATTTACTTGTAACTAAAATTACAGTTAATCGGATTTTTGACGATATAGATATTGTAGACAATAATATGGTAAAAGTAAGGTTTGAAAAACTATATGATTATTTATCATATTATGGTATTAAAGAAGTTGATAAATTTCCTATAGAGTGTTTAGATTTATCATGGGCAGGCGATTTTTACCGTAAAGTCTATCGTGAGCTATATAAAAATGTCCCTAAAGGCGACGTTATTACGTATGCTGGGCTTGCTACATTAGCTGGTAGCCCTAGGGCTTCACGTGCTGCTGGTACTGCAATGCGTAACAATAGGCACTTGGTAGCGCTACCATGTCACAGGGTGATAGGTGCAAACTACTTAGGTAACTTTTCGGCTGGTATGGATATTAAAAAAATATTACTTAAACTTGATGGTGTATGGGAAAACTTAAATTTTTAGCATTATTTATAACATTTTTAGTGGCACTTGGTGGCACAGGGTATTATCTTTATAGTAAAGACGTTATGGGCTTGAAACAAAAAGCAAATACGTATTTACCAGATTTTATAGCGAGTGATAATACTATCGCAACAACTGTGCAAGAACGCTCAAAGTTTGATACTGATAACGTATCGACTGATAATCCGCTACTGACGGCTGTTCAATCTGGTGATGTTGGAAGCGTTACTGCTTTAATATCGCCTGAAGGAACTGATGTAAATATATTTGATGTTACTGGCAAAACGCCACTTATGTATGCTGTTGAAGAACAAGATATCGAAATCGTTAAACAATTAATTGCGTTCGGCGCAAAAGTAAACGATAGCGATAGATGGGGCGATACTGCACTTATGCACGCTGCAAAAAGTGGCAACAAAAACGCTGTTGATGTGTTATTGCAATATGGTGCATCTATTGACGTTACAAACAGAAGTGGCGAAACTGTGCTAGATATAGCAGCACAAAACGGATATAACAACATAGTTGCAGAACTAATCGAACGTGGCGCTGATGTTAATAGCGTTGATAAAGATAGTAACACACCATTGATGAAAGCTGCAATGGTTGGAAATGTCGATTTGATAAACACGCTATTAAATAATGGCGCAAAATTTGATGAAAGAAATAAAGATGGTATGACAGCACTAATGTATGCTGCAGAATACGGCAAACCTATAGCAGTTGAGACTTTGCTCATGGTTGGCGCAAATAAAAATATTGTCGATAATAGCGGAAATGATGCTGTTGCACATGCTTATTTGTTTGGTCATACAAATATTGTTTCCCTTTTAAAAGAATATTAGTTATAATATATCGGATAATGTGATAAGGTAGTTAATATATAATGTTAGAATTGATTGATAAAGCTAGTGAACGTATAGCCCCGTATATAAAACATGTACCGCTATACTATTCGCATAACTTTACAGAAATGTTTGGTGCAGAATTTTATATGAAGCTTGAAAACCTACAACGTACAGGTTCTTTCAAACTTCGTGGCGCATTAAACTCGATAATCACT
This sequence comes from uncultured Deferribacteraceae bacterium, assembly GCA_964370335.1. Lineage (GTDB taxonomy): Bacteria > Chrysiogenota > Deferribacteres > Deferribacterales > Mucispirillaceae > CAYJDR01. The sequence goes on along the minus strand of CAYJIW010000060.1, from coordinate 926 downwards.
AACATTGATAAATGCAAAAATGGCATAGTTACAGCATCTGCTGGCAACCATGCACAAGGCGTTGCATTTAGCTGTAAAGCGTTATCACTTAGTGCAAAAATTGTCATGCCGATACATACGCCACTTGTAAAAATTAATAATACAAGAAAGTTTGGCGCAGAAGTTATACTACATGGCAAAACTTTTGATGATGCACAATCGCACGCAGAAATGCTTGCTATAAAAGAAGGTTTATACTTTGTACACCCTTTCAATGACGAAGATGTCATCGTTGGGCAAGGCACAATAGCTAAAGAGATATTAACAGAACTACCTGATGTAGACAACATTATTGTTCCTGTCGGTGGTGGTGGCTTAATATCTGGCATACTTTCATACGTTAAAGAAAGTGGCTCGAAAGCAAACGTGATAGGCGTACAATCAGATGTTGTTAGCGGTATGGCTACTTCGCTACGCAGAAGAAAGCTAACACGTGTTACTGGTGCATCGTTCGTGGCAGAAGGTATATCGGTTAAAAATATTGGCGATAAAACTTTTGACATATGTATGAAATACTTAGATGATGTCGTTACAGTATCTGATAACGATATATCGGCAGCAGTGCTAATGTTACTTGAAGTTTCTAAATTAGTTGTTGAAGGCGCTGGTGCATCGCCACTTGCAGCCGTGATGAATAGAAAAATTGAGTACAAAGACAAAAAAAATGTTATGGTAATATCTGGCGGTAATATTGATATCAACATGATTTCACGTATTATTAGCAAAGGTTTATCATCATCTGGTAGATTTTTAGAAATTGCTATTATACTTAGGGACGCTCCCGGCTCGCTGGCAGATGTCACAAAGTTCCTAGCAGAAAATGGTGCAAATATTTTAAATATTAGGCACGATAGATTTGGTGCAGGGTTGCCAATTGGCTTCTCTCG
>CAYJIW010000059.1:0-11244 GCA_964370335.1 uncultured Deferribacteraceae bacterium | reverse complement strand
AGCAACACACTGTGTTGCCACAAGGTGAGCGAGGAAATAGCAACGCATGTCGTTGCCCGAAGCGAAGACACAATCTATGATTGTGGCGGGGGTTATAAGGGAGTGACAACGACGGCGGGGGATGTCCATTCTTACGATTTACCATTAATGCAGTTATACATTGTTATGGATTGCCACATTGCCTTTGGCAATTCGCAATGACATAAATATACATTTAGTATCAATAAGTTATTAAATATCATGAACTAGAAAACGTCTCTGCGAGGAACACGGTTTTTGTGCGACGTGGCAGTCCACTCTTAAACACAAAAAAAGGACAGTTAAAAAACTGTCCTAAGTATAATATATAACCGTGATAACGTAATTAATTGCTAATAATGTCACTAACTTCATTTAGCGTAAATTTTTTGCTAAGACAAGGCGTCTTGAAAAATCAAGACAGGAGTGTACATAAACGTACTCGATTGAGCGTGCGGACGTCAATAACGACACAACAACGCTCAATTACTGAATTTAGCGTAGATTTGTGGCTAATACGAGGCGGATTAAAAATTTGTGACAGGAGTGTACGCGCTGGTACTCGACTTAACAAATTTTTAACCAACAAAGCAGTAGCCACAAATTCTCGTTAAATTAATGATATGTTTAGTTTATTGATTTTATAATGCATAACCCTCGGCGTCAACTCCAAGCTCCTACCCGCTGCCGACATATTTCCGTTATGCTTCTTTAGTGCTTCAACAATGAGTTCTCGCTCAAAAGTATTTACTAGCGTTTCAAACGATGCTTGTTCATCAGGTATAAGTTCCGTACCAGTATTTGCACCTGTTTGCAACGATGGTGGCAAGTTATAGCCATGTATGCAATCATCAGATGATGTCAACACTGCACGTTCTATACAGTTTTCAAGCTCACGCACGTTGCCCGGCCAATGATACGACATAAGCATATTAATTGCTGGTGTCGATAAACGTTGAACATTTTTGCCGTACCGCAAGTTCATCTTATCTATAAAGTGTTCTGCCAAAAGCAAAATATCGCAACGACGTTTGCTCAAATCTGGCAATGTTATTGGAAAAACATTTAAACGGTAATATAAATCCTCACGAAACAAGCCTTCTTCCATGAGTTGTTCAAGGTTTCTACTTGTCGCAGCAAGCAAGCGAACATTACTTTTCAGTTCCTTATTGCTACCAACACGAGAAAATGTACGTTCTTGTATAAAACGCAACAGTTTCACTTGCGTTTGCTGTGTCAAATCGCCAATTTCATCAAGGAATAGTGTTCCGCCGTCAGCTTCTTCAACACGACCAATACGCCTAGCAACTGCACCAGTAAACGAGCCTTTTTCATGCCCAAACAACTCGCTTTCCACCAAATTTTCTGGCAATGCGGCACAGTTTATGGCAATAAATGGTTTATTAGCACGTGGGCTATGTTTACTTATTTCACTAGCGACAAGCTCTTTACCTGTACCAGATGAGCCACGTATCAAAACGGTTGCATCGCTAGGTGCAACTTGCTTTATCAGCTCATATATATGTTGCATAGAGTTGCAATTACCAACAAGCATGCTAGCTTTTTTGCCAGATGATAGCTCCATACGTAAGCGTTCGTTTTCAGCTTTTAGGGTATCTTGCTCTTCTTCGATTTGCTTTGCGACGTTTACAGCTTCTGCAAACAAGTTGCCAACAATTTCTAAAAAGCGTAAATCTTTTGATAAGTCAACATCTGGCGTGACAATTTTATCAGCACTAAGTGTACCAACAACTTTTTCACGGTAGAATATTGGCACGCACAAAAACGCTAAGTTTTTCTCTTTCGAGCGTGCTTTAGTGAAGTTGCGAAAGCGTGCATCTTTCGATATATCAGGTATAATTTGCGAAACACCAGTTTTGCCAACTATACCTGTGATACCTTCGCCAAGTTTATATTTGCCACGTTTTGCTTCATCATCTTTTAGCCCATCGACAGCGACTATTTCAAAATAATCTTCGTCGTTACGCAAAGTGATAGTGCTACGCAACATGCCCATCTGTTTGTTTAAAACTGATATTACTTTGTTTAGTAACGATGGTATGTTACGTTCATGCACTACTGCAAAACTAAGCTCTCTAAGGACGGATAATTCCGTCTCTAATTGATTTTCCATTGTTTAATACGTTCTAAAGCCTCTTTTGTGCGTTCGCTATTGCCGAACGCTGTTAACCTAAAGTATCCCTCGCCACAAGTTCCAAAACCAGAGCCCGGAGTACCCACAACACCACAATTATCTAGTAATGCATCAAAAAATTCTTCTGATGTATAGTTTGAAGGTATTTTCCACCAAATATATGGTGAATTATCGCCACCAAAAACAGTATGCCCCATTGCAGTTAAGCCATCTCTGATAGCTTTTGCGTTATCCATGTAGTATTTGATTTGCTCTTGTACTTGCGCTTTACCCTCTTTAGAGTAGATAGCCTCTGCAGCACGTTGTATAACGTATGCTACACCGTTAAACTTTGTGCTTTGTCTGCGTCGCCACATAGCGTTAAGTTTATCAGGCAATGCGTTTGGAACAACTGTATATGCACAACGAACGCCTGTAAACCCAGCAGTTTTAGAGTATGAACGCATCTCGATAGCGACTTCTTTAGCGCCTTCAACTTCGTAAATACTCTTTGGTAAGCTATCATCTTGGATATATGCAAAGTATGCACAATCGTATAGTATGATTGCGTTATTTTTCTTAGCATAGTCAACAAATTGCTTTAATTTTTCATGCGTCATAACGCTACCTGTAGGGTTGTTTGGCGAGCATAAGTAAACTATATCAACTTGTGTATCTGGTAACTTTGGTGCAAAGTCGTTTTCTTCTAAACAATCCATGTATGTAAGGTTTTTTGCACGACCAGCGATTATGTTGCTATCACGATAAACAGGATAAACAGGGTTACCGATAGCGATTTTACAATCTAGGTCGAAAAGTTCTTGAATATTTGCAACATCGCATTTTGAACCATCACTAACAAAAATTTCATCAGGTTCGATATCTACGCCGAATGCTTTATAGTCGTTTTCGCTAATAGCGTTACGGATAAAGTCGTAACCTTGTTCTGGTCCATAGCCTCTAAAAGTGTCGCTAGAAGTCATCTCAACAGTAGCTTTTTGTATAGCTTCTGCAACTGCTGGTATGATAGGAAGCGTAACATCGCCAATACCAAGCTTGATAACGTCTTTGTTAGGGTTAGTTTCTTGAAATTTTGCAACCTTTTGTGCAATACGAGAAAATAAGTAATCGTCTGCAAGCTCTGCAAAATGTTTGTTAATTTTTGCCATTTTTTACCTCAAAATATTTTAATTAAAACGTATGTAATTTATACTAAATTTACCTTAATTTGTCAATCTAAGAAGTATATTACTACTTTTTTTCATACCAAGCACCACGTGTTGAGCCTTGCTTTATCAAATAGTCAGCTTTAACTAAGTCTGCCATTGTTTTTTTGACTGTTGCTTGATTTGCATTTAATAATTCCGCAATATCAGGTGTAGTTAAACGAGATTTATCATCGAAAAGCTCCATAATTTTAACGCCAAGCAATGATAAACTTGTATTATTCTCTATTTTATTACTAATTTTTTGTTCTAAATGTAGTTTTTGCTTCTGCATTGCTCTTAAAAAAAACATCAACCACGGTTCATAATCAACATTATCTTTAATTGATTTTTGTGTAAGATGTAATGCTTGATAATAGCCTTGTTTGCTTGCTTCTATGACGGCTTCCATAGAGCTGTATGGCACATATGAATAACCAGCTTTCAACAAAAGCAATGTTGTCAACGCTCTTGATAGCCTACCGTTACCATCTTGAAATGGGTGTATAGCTAAAAAATGTACTACAAACAATGCTACTAACACTAGCGGATGCAAAGCATTATCTTCTAAAAGTTCTCTTGTTTGGTTAATAAGCTCACGCATTTCTTTTGGCGTATCAAATGGTGATGATGTCATAAAAACAGTGCCAATCTCTTTACCTGTTTCATCAAATGCAACGACAGAGTTTGATAACTTTTTATACTCACCACGATGAGATTCATCTTTATCACAACAATATAGCAACGTTTTATGTAATTGCTTAATATAATTTTCCGTAAAAGGTATCACATCATAATTATCAAAAATATCGTCCATTAACTTTGCATAACCAATAACTTCTTGTTCATCACGGCTTGTAAAAGAATACAATTTTAAGTTAGACAATATCGTTGCAATTTCTTTATCAGTCAGCTTATTGCCCTCTATCCTGTTAGAAGAACCAATACTTTCTATAGTGGCAACTTTTTTTAAATTAGTTAGCTTTTCAGGAGTTCTATTTTCTAAAACAGTCCATGCACCCTTAAATTCATCAATGTTAGCAATGATACTCAACATCTCTGGTGTAATTTTTATACTATGCAATTTTATCATACTATCTCTTATTATAGCTTATTTTCGCTTATTATAGCTTATTGTCTCTAAAAATCAAGTATAATCTTCATCATCAATGTTGTGTACACTAGGTTTCAAGATAATAGTTTTTAGATACCACCATCCAATAATAGGTACGAAGTATAAGAAGCCCACCATTGGTGATGCACCGGCATCCCTAGCACGCCTAACTGTTAAGCTAAATGCTGGTATGTATAACAAAAACATGATACATGAAAATATGATTATAGCCGTATCTTCTGCCTTTTTCGACATTGAGCCAATATCGAGTTGAACTAGCACGAATAATGCAATCCCAGCAACAAAAACGTAAATCAGCATAAATATATTGAAATCCGACCTAGTTGCCCTACCGCTAAAATCAAAAGTTCTCTTTATACCATCTGCCCAGATATCTAATACCATTTGAATAATTGTAAACATAGTGTTACCCCCTCATTTGCTCTGTTGTATATGGTGATATAAAAACACAAAACTAAAACAAATTAATATGTCATAAATTATTTATTATTAAAAGAATAAAGCCTTCTAGCCTCATTACTGATGATATCATTTTCAATAATTGGAGTAATATCATTTAGACTATAGGTATAAAACACAACATCATTCAGTGTGATTGATTTAATCAAACCCTTATCAGCTAATTCTGCTTCAATGCTACTTAATTCTGTAGGTAGCCCAAAAGTAACAAATATCGGTTTTGGATTAAGCTCCAAATCCCTTACATACATTGTATATGTTTTTTGTTTTTCTTTGCCATTAAATATGTACCCAGCAGTAAACTCTTTATTATAACGATAAGGCACTTGATTAATCTGCTCAATATAGTGTATATAAGAGCATCCCAGCAATGGAGAAAGTCCAATAGTTAATACTTTTGAATTACTACTACACATAAAACTGAATATAGAATCTTCTCCAAACGAATCAATTGAATCTAATTCTGATATGTGCTTTGCATCTTTCCCCCATACAGCAAAGGAATACAAAGGATGTCTTGTTCTAACAAAATCATCTCTTTTTAAAGCCCTATTTCCAACAGCGCCGACTCTTGATGGCGTGTTATCATAATCAAAACTAATACCTTTACAGAAATCCCAATTAAAAGTTGGTATAAGTAAGTTACCATCACTACCTATTTTTTTTTGTATCGAGTTGATAAGCATATCTATGTCAAATTTTTCATTATTCTCAATATATTTACAGCCAAGTTTTAATATATCAGACATGAGATAAACAGTATCTCCAAGACAAATATTCTCAATGTGGTCTAGTAATTTTTCAACGTTAATTATCTTCATAACACATCGTAAACCATGAACCTAACTCCTCAATCTCAGAAGTATTTACAATTTTCATTCCAAGATGTTCATATTTTTTTGCTTTTTGCTCAAAATCTGTATCTAATACACAAGTTAGCTTTTGCTTCTTTCCTTCGTTAAATGCAAATTCAACAATTTTTCTCATAAAGCCTTTGCCTTGGTATTCAGTCTTTACTACTACCAATAATATCACATAAATATCATCATCACTTGCATACATTCGTTCATAACCATGTACAGTTGAGAGTAATTTACTTAGCTGTCGTAGCACTTGCTTATCCATTTTATTAAATAAGCTTAACGTAAGATTTTTGAAGTTTATGTCACTATTCTTTTTGCTATAGAATGCGCCATAACCTTCGTGTTTTTCAGATGTAGCATATAAACAATTAGCATTATAACAAATATTAACCAATTCTCCAAAATATGCTTTTGCATTATACACTTTCTCTTCATAATTATTGCCCATAATGTTGGTTAAAACACCTTCTGAGGACATAAAAGACTCTGCAACTATTGTGGAAATCTCGTCAAGTTTTTCCGTTGTCAAATTATTCAGTAATATCATAACTATTGACACACTATATATTGTTTTTTTAACAAACTTGGTCAATCTTACCGCTTTGATTTTGTGGCATAGCGTCAAGTTTAATAAATTTTGTAGGTATCATATATTTGGGTAATTTATCCATTAATAACAATGTTATTTCATTCTTATCAATATCACCACAATAAACACATATAATTTCACTTATATTGTCATCATATAAGCAACAGCCGTTATCTAAGCCCTCAAGAGATAATAGTGATGTTTCTATCTCTCCAAGTTCTATTCTATGCCCTTGGTGCTTTATCTGATAATCCTTTCTTCCTTCAAACATAATTTCGCCATATTCGTTGTATCGCCCTAAATCACCAGTTCTATACATCAGTTCATAATATTTATCGTTAAGTGGATTTTGAACAAAAACTTTGCTGGATTTTTCAAAATCTCCATAATAGCCAAAAGATAAACAAGTTCCTAGTATACATATTTCGCCTTGTTCATCACTTTGACACTGTTCATCTTTCTCATTAATTATCAGTATTTTCGTATTTTTACAAGGTATACCAATTGGCAACATATCATCATCATTAAATTTTCTATTTACCATAAAGTAAGTACACACATCAGTTATTTCTGTAGGACCATACATATTGCAATAAGTTACATTTGGATAGTTTTCTATAAAAACATTTAATTGTTTACATGGCATAACTTCACCACAGAAATAAATATTTTTGATAAACTCTAGTTTGTTTTCAGATAGTATACCAGAATTAGCTAAATTAACTAATGCTGATGGGACCCAAAATATTGTATTAATTTGTTTTTCATTTAATTTTTCTATCATACGTTTTGGAAAGCTAAAACAAACCTTTGGAATGATATACATATACGCAGACTTAGCTAATGTTAGATATATGTCCAATACTGAGTTGTCGAAGTAAAATGGTGCTTGATTTCCAAAAGTTGTTTTTTCATCAACTTCAAATGTATCCATTAGCCATTCCGTATAATCAATAACAGACTTATGTGATATAGTAACGCCTTTGGGAACACCTGTTGAACCACTCGTAAACAATACATATAATAAATCTGTATCAACCATATTATTCCTAATACGTTCTAAAGCTTTCTCATCTATAGGAGTTTCCTTAATTTCCTCAAATATTACTACTGGAAACTTAGTGTTACCAAGTTTTGTTACATTCGTTCTATCAGTAATAATCATCGCAGGTTTTAAAGTGTCAAGAATTGTCACAATACGTTCAGACGGAGTAGCACAATCAATAGGCACATAAAAGCACCCTGAATAAACTACACCAAAAAAAGCAGGCAAACACATCGCTGTTTTATCCATAAGTATAGCAATAGGAAAGTTACTTTTGATTTCAGCACTTAAGTAACTTCCGATGCTCTTTGCTATAGTTACCGTTTCTCCAAAAGTATATGTTTGCTTATCATCATCAAATGCCACTTTATTGGGATAATTTCTAGCTGACTGTTCTAAATATTCTAACACATTATATATCATGTTGCCCTCATGCCTTTAATACAGATTGTACAAAATTATAAATAGTTTCTGCAGAGTTAAAGTACTCTGGCTCTATTTTTGCAGTATCTATTACTACATTAAATTCTTCAGTAAGTTCAGATAGTAATGTAATAATATCAAACGAATCAAACAAACCTGAATCAATAAGATCTACAGTGTTTCCATAATCAATATTTGGATTAATTCTTTCAAGTATTTTTACTATTTTTTCCACATTTCTCTCCTTATCTATTGGAAGTAAGCAAATTATATTTTATCAATTTTTCTATTATTGGAATCAAACTAATGCCATATGTACCTATTTTTTCAGCCTGTTCAATTAAATCAATCTTGCCATCAGAATATGCAATGAAGTTCATCATTTCCCTGACGTGCTGTGCAGAACCTTTATAACTTTCTGTTGGGTATAGTCCTCTTTTTCCTAGCTGTGGTTCACAAAGACACTGCACTTCGTATTTAAAGTTATTTTCAAGTAAAATAATAATATCTTTGTATATATCTAAAGCACCATTTAAACCCTCATTAGATATTATACTTAAATTATCTGCTGATGTATGATATTCTGGGTACGCTGCATATTTTGTACGCATAATTGAACAAACAGGCAAATCAACACCAGGTGCATTATATTGGCGTTCATCTGACCCTCTGTCAAGGTATGAGTATGTAACAAAATCTGGCTGTTTATGTGATAATACATGTTTTGCTGCTCTATCAGCCAATGTATTAGCATTGCGAGATTCAAGATATGAATATGCTCTATTATCACCAACGCATGTAACTATATATCCTGCTTTTAAAGTCTTTTTTAAAGTCTGAAGGTGCTGTGATATATATATTATCGAACCAATAGTTTCTGGCACAAATAGTACTCTGTACGTATAATACCTATTAGGAATTTTAGAAATAAATTTTGCTAGAGCGGTTAAAACGCATATACCTGACACTTCATTGTTTGCCATCGATGGGTGGCATATATAAGTCGACAAAAGTATTTCATCAGTCGATTCACCCTTTATTATTAACTCGCCGTAATTAAGAACGCCATCAAACAATTTACTATCAATAAATGCATGATACTTTTCGTCACTTAGTGATTCCAATTGTTTATGAGCCATACAAAAGCCGACTCTTTCCTTATAATATGAAGTAACATAAGGTATTACCTCAGGACATTCAGGAATTGTGTATATTATTTGCTTTAAATCTTCAAGTGTAAGAATTTCATCAATAGGTAACGAATATCCCATAACATGTAGATTATTATCATTAAAATCAATAATGCGATTGCCGTGCATATCAGCAACATATGCTGAATTTATCTGCCATTCTTTTGGAAGTTCCCAGTCAAATGCAGTTGCATTCTTTCCTGTGGAATTATCATTGGTGGGTACACCGTGTATAGTTAGTGTTAGATTATCTACTAATAACTCTTGATTAATATAATCAAGAGTTTGCCTAACGCCTTCACCTGTAAGACTACGACATATAGAAAATATCTTATTTGCAAATTGAAGCATGTCAAATTTATCATCTGATAACATAATCATAACTCCTTGCACACATTATTTTTATACCAACATATAATAATAAACTATTGCTGATTTTTGTCAAGTATTGAAAACAGGAGAAAACACACTAGCTTATTCTATAGCCTATAGTGTGTTTTTATTTGTTTATAGTCCTTCTACGAAATTACGCTGTCATTTAAGCTACTACTATTTTGCATAAATAGTGCTAATGCTAAGCGCACCGCAGAAAGCCGAACCATTCCTGTTAATGTTAGATTTTTCGTCAAGACTAGGCGGCTTGCCTTACCATGAAGCGATTTTACATAGTGCAAAGCGTAAATGAGCAAGTGGTTAGGCAAACAACAACGCCAGAATAAAAAAGACACACAAGTCTAACTTAAAAACTGATTTACATTAATAGCAACTTTTTTAGCATCCGCAATCGTCCTGACAACAAGTGACTGCCCCGTATTAGCATCACCTGCTACAAAAACCTTTGGGTTTGATGTATCGTGTTCGCTTTTCAAGTAGCCCATTGCTAATAAAACTACATCGGCTTTTATTACTTCCGTTTTATCAACTTTGTTAAACTTCATTGGTTTGCCAAGTTCCGAGTATTCCCACTCTAGCGGGCTTACTTCTACACCTACAACTTTGCCATTTTCGCAAATAAATTTGTTAGTCATTGTTGCCCAACTTCTTGCAGACCCCATGTAATCGCTATGCGTTTTATACTTCTTATACGCCCAATCTGGCCATGGTGTCGATGGCGAACGCTCTGCTGGTGGTTCTGGCATTAAATCTAATTGCACTATACTATTAGCTTTTGCACGGTATGAATAGCTTACACAGTCGTTACCAGTATCACCACCACCGATTATTACTACATTTTTATCTTTAACATCAATCTTATCCGTCAGCAATTCTAATGCAAAATCAATACCTTTTGACGCTCTGCCTTCCACTTCTAAATCACGTGCGTTAGGCGTACCAGTCGTTATAACTACAGCATCATACGTTTTTATAATGTAATCCATAGAAATATCTACGCCAACATTTGTAGAGCAGATAAACTTGATACCGCTACGCTCCATTACATCAATACGTCTATCGACAATATCTTTTTCAAGCTTAAATGATGGGATACCATAACGTAACAATCCGCCCGGTTTATCGCTTTTTTCATAAATAGTTACTTCATGCCCAGCTTTGTTTAGTTGGATAGCCATTTCTAGCCCTGATGGACCGCTACCAATAACAGCAACTTTTTTACCTGTTCGCTCACTTGGTATATCAGGAGTTACCCAGCCATTTTTGAATGCTTCTTCTACGATGACTTTTTCTATCTGTCTGATAGATACTGGCTCTGTAACTAGCCCTGCACAACAGCTATTCTCGCACAACGCCGGACAAATCCTCGCAGTAAACTCTGGCATATTGCTTGTAGAGTTAAGCACTTTCCATGCTTCATACCATTTTCCGCTTGCTGCAAGCGAGTTCATATCTGGTATAACATTAAACAACGAACAGCCAGCACCGTGACAAAACGGCACACCGCAACTCATACAACGTAGCCCTTGCTCTGCTATTTCTGTAGTCGTTGGGACAACTTCAACATCTGCCCAATCGTTAACTGCCTCTAATTTTGAGCGATAAAAATCTAATGGTCTTTTAATTTGTAAAAACTCTTTACCCATGATTAATCCTTCCCTTGTAGAATTTTTTTGTATTCAACTGGGAATACTTTAATAAATTTTGCACGTTCATCTGTCCAATTATCTAAGATACATTTTGCACGCTTACTGCCTGTTGCCTCAAAATGTTCTGTAATGAGCGATTTT
>CAYJIW010000058.1:0-11318 GCA_964370335.1 uncultured Deferribacteraceae bacterium | reverse complement strand
CTGTAGTGTATCCAATTTTTAAATATCCAAAAGTAAATGGATAATAAGCGTATTTAACCATGATTATGTTTGTCCCTAAACTGTGATGGCGATATACCAACAATTTGCTGAAATTTTCTATTGAATGCAGATAACGATTGATAACCTACATCATATGCAATATCAATTATAAGTTCATCTTTCATTTTTAGCAATTCTTTTGCTTTCGATATTCTAGTTTCGTCAAGGTATTGTTTTGGTGTAATGTTGTACGATTGTTTAAACAATATAGTTAATCTATGTTTTGATAAGCGGAGATTATTTATCTGATTATCTAACTCTGTTTTATCATTATAATATGTGTTGATTAATGATTTTAAAATATGTGCAATATCAGTTTTTTGCATATGTTTAGGCATGTTACTTTTACATCTTTTGCAAGCTCTATACCCAGCATTCTCTGCATCATCAACGCTATTGAAAAATACTACATTGGTTTTAAGTGGTGTTTTTGATTTGCATGAGGGTAAACAGTATATTTTTGTTGTTTTTACAGCATAAAAGAATACGCCATCATAGCTACTATCGTTGTTGATTACTGCTTTCCACATTTCATCATGTGTCATATATGCACCACCTTTTAATAGTAACAATATATATTATTGATGATTTGAATGTCTACCTATTTTTGTAAATGTAATTTTTATATAATTTTATCACATAATTAATCATAAATAATTGTATATTCAAAAATAGGTTGATATTTGTAAAAAATTTTGATACTATCATTTTTGTGAAAAATAATAACATTGTTATAAATAATATGTGAATATTATTTACATAAATAGTGGAGGGAAGTATGGAGAACAAAGAAGTTCTAAAGGGTAATCTTATTGATGAAATATCTTCATCTAGGCGTTCATTTTTGAAGGGCATGGTCGCTGTTGCCGGTGCTGCAACTGTTGGTTGCTCTGCAAAAGGGGCATCAATCAATGCGAAAGATGCTATAGTTAGCTCAGACCTACCTAATCAACACCTTAGTGATGCAGTTGTTTATACATCGGCTTGTTCACAAAACTGTGGTGTAGGTGTTCGTTGTGTTTCTAAAATTCACGTTGTTAACGGTAGAATTGTTAGAATTTCAACTGATGATAGTGAATTTGACTACAAAGGCAACGCTCGTGATAGAAATATCTTGAACGATGCTAGGTACATGAACTGTGTTAAAGGTAAAGCTCAAAAATATAGAGCGCATCATCCGGGTCGCTTAAAGTATGCACTAAAGCAAACTAAGCAACGTGGCGATGTTACAGGTTTTGTACGTGTATCTTCTGAAGAAGTGTTTGAACACGTTGCAAAAAAATATCGTTATTTTGAAACTAAATACGGTCCTAACTCAATACTAGATACATATGCAACTGCTGTTGGTAGAGCAGGTACATACAACAATACTGAAGTATCACGTAGGGCGTTAACTACATTTCTAGGCGGCGCAAGAAAGCGTTATGCAACTTATAGCTACCACCAATGGTACTATATGCAAGATTTAGTTGGTTTACCGTTAAAATCTGCTGCAGAGGGTTTTAGACAAGGTAAAGAAATTTATCACGTTGCAGGTGTATCTAAACATGCAGTTGCATTTGGCACTAACATTTTATCAACTAACAACTCATTCTCTTGGCCATATATTAGGGCTATGGAGTTATTAAAAGAGCGTGGCGGTAAAGTATATTTCCTAGGGCCTGAATTTGTTGATACAGGTGTTACTTGTGCGACAGATTGGGTACAAGTAAGGAACTATACTGATACAGCACTTTTGATGGCTATGATGTACCACATGATAGACTTAACATTTGATGAAAATGGTAATATTCGCAAAAATACTGGTAAACCTCAACTTGATTTAGACTACTTAGATACATTCGTTTATGGATTTTTTGATTCACCAATGTTTTACATGAATGATAAAACAGGCGAAATGGTATTTAGTAAACCTAAAAATATGGAAGGATATAGAAAAATTAATGCAGTTCCTAACGGTCAATCTCTATCTGCATACATCATGGGTAGTGATGATAGGCTTACAAAAGTGGCATATGGCAGCAACAACTATACTGCAAAAATGTATAGCGAAAACGGTTCTAAAACTAGGAACGGTGCAACATGTTCTTACGATGTTAAAACTGGTAACGCAACTAAATACTTGTATAAAAAAGATATGAACTTGCCTAAAACTCCAGAATGGGCTGAAAAAATTACAGGTACTCCAGCAGATGTTATTAGAGAACTTGCTGAGCTATATCTAGACCCAGCTAACCACCCAATTTATACTGAATGGAGTGGCGGTTTACAAAAGCAAGATGCTGGTACTATTGCGCTGTATGCATTACAGTCTATGCTTGCAGTTACTAAAACATTTGGCTTAAATGGTGAAACTATATTACAAGTTTGGGGTTCTAGATTTGATCATAAATATGAAAAAACGGATGACAGTTTATATCTAACTAGACCTGCTAAGTTTGAAACGACTCTTGCAAAAGTTGATAAGAAGATGCCAATACAATCAGTTAAAGACTGGTATAACGGCATTAGATATGCTTATAACGATGAAATAGTTAATAACTTCACAGACCAAACTGGCAAAAAAGTTGTTGGTAACTATTATGCTCCAGATTGGGATATGAAAGATCCATTCATGCATGATGATGCTTGTGCAAAAGCTGGTGCTAGTTATGATTATGCTGGTGGCGAAAATGGCTTCCCAGCAGTCGCAGCAGACGGAACTTATAAATACAACAAAGATAAAAACGGCAAGCCAATGATTGCTGGTATCAGATTGCTTGTAAACCATGGTGGTGGTAACACAGTAAACCAGCATATGAATTCAAACGACCTTGCTGCAATGTATAAAGCTATGCCGTTATCTATTACATCTGATGATGCTTTCTGTATGGCTACATTTGATCCTTTCTTATCACCATCTGCAAAGTATTCTGATTTTGTTTTACCAACTACAATTGCACTTGAAGTTAGCGACTGGACAAAAGTTGGCGAGCAATTAGTTTATCACCCACCAATTGTTAAAGCACCGGGCGATGCAAAAGATGCATGGAAATATACGTATGAAGCGTTAAAAGTTCAAGAGAAACTTGGCGCTTATAAAAATATTTCTATGGAACATATTAAGAAAGAATTATCAAAATATGAAGATGAAAATGGCAACTATAAAACGCCAGAAGTTGATTCATTAAAAATTGTTGATGAAGCTAGAAATAATCCTAAATCAAGATTTTATGGTATGTCTCGTGAAGAAGTTTACGAAAAACAATATCTAGCACGTGCAAATATTGAAGAACATGTTACTGATGCAAACGATTTAAACTCGCAAGCAGCAGGGCGTGATTTACGTATTAACCTTGATAACTACTTGAAAGGCGATATGTCTATGCCGTTCGTAAAATTTGTTGATAATTATCACACAAAAGCTTTCCCAGCAAAAAATCAAGGCGCAGAAGTTGCTGATATTATTGGTGGACATGCTGAACTTAAACCGGGCGAATACGGATTTAAAAATGGTAGGGCTGCTCGTCCTATGCAAACAGGACGATTACAAGTTTTCAACGATATATTAGTTTGGGATTATGAAAACAAACATAGTAAATGGCATGGTCATTTACCTGCAGAGCGTCGTGGACAAGCTAATAAAGACTTTGAAGGCGATCAGCTAGTATTTCCTATTGCTTTACACATTAACTTCCAAGATGGATTTAATGAAGCATACGGAACATTTAGCGGAAAACCAGAAAATGACGTTAATAAGTATAACGGTTTGACGTTAAGCACTACTCACGATAGGTATAGAGTACACTCAACGCATACTGAAAACCCATTATTGAAAGAATTTATCCACCGTACAGTTGGTGGTGGTTACTTCTCTGGTAATGACTATAAAGAATACGTTATGATGCCTGAAACACAAGAAATGGGCAAAACTGGTAACATACCGCCTATGTATTCAAGCGCTATTGCTAAAGCTGATCCGACAACTGCTTCGTGGCACGAAATCTGGATGAATACTGAAGACGCTATGGAGCGTGGAATTAAAGAAAATGATTTAGTGCTAGTTGAAAACCCTATCGGTAAAGTTAGATGTATAGCTAAGCTTAGTAACAGGTGTATGCGCGGACATGCAAACCTACACCAAGGTGCATGGTATGACCCTAACCCTATTGATGGCGTAGATGATGGCGGTAATGCAAACACATTAATGGCGATGAAACCATCTAGAATTGATCATGGTAATGCACAACAATTCGCATACGTTAAGATTAGCAAAACTACACCGCCAAAAGCTATTATATAGTTTTTAGGGTAATTAAATTTATGGAGCATATATAATGAATAAAATAAAATTAGGATTTTACTTCGATCAAACAAGATGCATGACTTGTAATGCTTGTAGCGTAGCTTGTAAGGATTGGAACCAAGTTGAGCCGGGTGCGGTTCGTTGGCGTGAAGCTGTTACATATGAGACAAAAGACGGATTTTTTCCACTATCTATGGGCTGTAACCACTGTGAAGAACCTGCTTGTGAAGCATTTTGCCCAGAAGGCGCAATCACAAAAGATGAGCGTGGCGTAGTTACTATACATAGAGATAAATGCGTTGATGCACGTGGCTGTGCAATGGGTTGCCCGTTTGCTAAACCAATGTTTGCAGAAGATAAGCAAGAGCCTGTTAAGCAAAACTCTTGGCAAGTTGCACACCCTGCACAAAAATGTACACTATGTGTTGATAGGCTTGCTAATGGCGAGCAACCTGCATGTGTTGCATCATGTGTTGGTAGGGCGCTAGAATTTGGCGACTTAACTGTACTTGCAAAAAAATATCCTGATGCTGTAAGGCTAAATCCAAAAGATTTTCCATACGCATACGTAAACAATACTGAAGATACAAAACCTGCAATGCTTATTAAGAAAAAACCAGCATCACTAAGGGTACATAAATCTAGTAATTACACAGGACGCATTGTATAATGCAATAAATCGGGGTGCTACTTTGCACCCCTTAATTTTACTAATGGAGTATTAAATAATGTCTGATATTATATTAGCAGATGTACACAGTGTTCGTAGTCAAGTATATGATTTTTTGTATAAGGTATTTGTTAGCTACCCCGCAGCAAAAGGTTTTTATGAAAATCTTGAAAACGCAATGAGTATGCTAGATGTTTTATGTAAAAATACTGAAAATGAAGAAATGAAACAAGGAATTAATGGATTATCCGAATTCCTAACAGAACTTAACGCTATGAAAGGCGACGAAAAAGATGAAGCACTATTAAAAGTGCAACAAGACCATGCAATGCTTTTATGTCTTGAAACATCAGTTTATGCCGATGAGTCTTACTACACATCAAACGATAAAAAGTTTAAGCAAGAATCTTACGATAAAATTATGCAAATATATGATAAATATGGATTTGCGTTAAATGATAACATTAATGAAAGTGAGGAGCATGTCTCAATAGAATTAGCATTTATGAGTAAACTAGCAGATATGTCAATGGAAGCTCTAAAAAATGACGATAACGAAACTTACCTAGATTTAATAAATGAACAATATAATTTTCATGTAAACCATTTTGATGCATGGATATATGACTTTGTAGATAATATAATTAAATTTCCTATTGATGAACGAATTTATAAAAATGTTACACGATTTATGAACGGTTTTTTAATTGAAGATAAAGAGTTTTTAAAGGAAATTAAATAAGTTTTAACCATATTTCTATTTATTGACTTCTATATGTATATCTGTTATATGTTTCTTTTATAGTTTTGAGGTACATAGTGACAAAGAAGTTAGAAATAAAAGATTTTTTATCAGGTTGTAAGCTTTCTATCCCTGTAGTTGCAGGCTATCTGCCACTTGGTGTTGGTTGTGGCGTTATTTTGACAGGTGCAGGGCTTACTATATTTCAATCGGTATTTATGTCATTGGTTGTTTATGCCGGTGCAGCACAATATATTTCTGGTGGTTTAATTCTTGCGGGTGCATCTGCATTTTCAATTATTATTACGGTTATGATTATTAATATGCGTCATATTCTTTATACATCTACGCTATATCCACACGTTAGGCAATGGAGTCATTTCAAGAAAGCTATATTCGCATCTGAAATTACTGATGAGGCATTCGGCATATTATCATCAGAGATGGCAAAGGGCGAAGTTAGCTACTCAAAAGCACTAGGAATAAATATTACAGCACATTCTGGTTGGGTTATTGGTGTTGGGTTAGGGGCATATCTTGGCTCGTTTATTGGCGATTATAAAGTACTAGGGCTAGATTTTGCTTTGCCAGCGTTATTTATCGCATTGTTGACACCAAAACTTATTGGTAAACCACATATTTTTGCGGCGATAATATCAGGTGTGATTTCACTAATATTTGCAATGTATGGTCAAGTATGGGGCATAATTGTTGCATCTGTAGTTGGTGCAAGTGTAGGTTATATATTAAGCAGGAAGTATAGCGATGCATGATCCAATTTATATTTATTCAACGATAATAGGTATGGCAGTAGTTACATATCTGGCTAGGGAATTACCTTTTTTACTATTAGGTAAAAAGCAAGTTGGCGAAAATACAGTTATTTGGCTATCTTTTGTGCCAGTATCTGTTATGTCTGCTTTGCTGTTGCCAGAGCTATTGATAATTAAGCCAGATGGTGTGCCTATGTTAAATATTACTATTGATAACTTGTACATATGGTGCGGACTTGCGACATTTGTTGTTAGTGTGGTGTTCAAAAACTTTTTTGTGACAATTATTTTTGGTGTTGTTTTGATAGCGCTATTACGTTTTATTGGTATATAAAAACCCTGCCACCAGCAATCAAGCTAACAGCAGGGCTACATAACATCAATCAAAATACAATAACCTCCTATGTGAAGTAATTAGTACCGTAGAAAGACAACATACTAAAGGTACATTTAATTTGGGTAAATCACCCAGTGACTTGTTGTAATGCCTTTCTAATAACTAATGTATAACCTATCGCTAATAATTCAAGTAGAAATTTTAAAAAGATTATGCTGGCTCGTTGCTAAGTAGTTTGAGAGTAGCTTTTCTATCTTCTTCTATAGCGTCAATAAGTTCTTTTCTATACTTATCACGGCTTAAGTATTCTTCTAGTTCAAGTAACGCTTTTTCAGTTGCAATAAACGCTGCTACGCCGCCAGCAAAAGCAGTAAAAGATGAAGAAGAAATACCTGCAATACCTGATGTCACTCTTTTAAATCCCATTTTACCAATAGCTTTCATTAAAGAATTTTTACCAACACGTTCTGCAATTTCTTTACCAAGTTTCTTTGTGCCGAAACCTGCTGCAGCACCCACAGCAGCTGAAAAACCAAAACGAGCGACTAATTCTTTATCATTAATATCACTAATAATTCGTGGGTTATAATTACTAATGTCTAATATTACATCTTTATTGACTGTAGAGCCAACATGCTCGCTTATTTCTAATATGTGATCAATTTTTTTGTTATATTCTTTATTAGCTTTTTGTAGATTAGTTATTGCATTTGTAACAGCTTCGCTATCTATTGGGCTAGTTATGAATTCGGCTATTTTTTCATCAATAAAATCACCAAAGCTAAAAGTAACCAAGCTTTTCATACGTTCAAATTCTGCCCCTAGTCCATAATACCAATCAAGGTAATTATTAACATTTTTTAGCATATCATTATAATATTTGTTAATGGCTTCTTTTGTAAGTGGTATGTTAGCTTTATATAAAAAGCTTATTCTTTCTTTTTCAAGTATATCATAAGTGCCAACTTTATATGCAATTCCATTAATCCATTCAATTGATTTATTTGCTAGGGCATTAGTTTTTTCGTTATGCTTTTTTAGAAAAGGCTCAACAGTGCTAGATAGTAATATTGTTGGTATTAACAAAACAACAAATAATAGATATGCGTATTTGTAATTATATTTGCTTTCTTCATCTTTTCTTGTAGATGATAATGCTTCACCAGTAGCTTCTTTGCCTAATAAACTAGTACTTATAATGTTACATAAGCCGTAAAATAGTATGCCATTAACAAAAACATACTCAATAACTAAACTTAGTATATATTTATCACCAAACAGAAAATGTAATATATTTACGATATGGTCAGTAACAACAATATAATTTGCAGCATTATGCGCTATTGGATTATTTATCAAAGATGCAAGTGAATTATGTTCTAAAGGCGTTAATGATAGTATTTGTGGTTGTATATACTTGTAAGCAATTGTAATTAGTGGAACATACAAAATAATTGCAATAATTACAGAAAATAGCTTTACAGTTCTACTAATTCCATATTCTTTAAAGTTTGTATGGTAAACTGCATTGCTGATATATTTAGCAAGCGGTATAGCTAGTAACAGCGATAATAGAGCAATAGCAATCTCGAGATAGCTCATCATATATAGTGTAACAGGTAAAAATAGCGCAATAATAAGACTAATCAATATTGCAATAATATATTTCCACAGCTTTCGTCTATATAAAAAATTTGCAATCTTTCCATTATTAAATTTTTGAGCATCAATTTTTTTATCGACTGTTATTTTGTAAAATATTGATATAACAGATAAAACAGTAATTGTAGGTACAAGAAAAAAGTATATCAAGCTACCGTAGTAGTTAATATATCTTGAAGCGATCACTATAGCTAGCACAGTCAATGCTGGTCTAATAAATTGTGTCATATATGTTGTAACCTCTCTTATAATATGTTATTATGCTATAACTATAATTATTGTTTCAATATAACGTATTGTCAATAGGTTTTATTTTTATATATTAGGTTGTTTAATGAGTAAGTTTCATACATATATTTTGAAAAGTTTTGTTAAGTATTTGTTATTAGTTGATATTTTTGTATCATTGATGTCGCTAATAACATCTGTTTTGGGCGAATCCAAAGACTTAGCACGGTATTCATACTCGTTTTTACAATTTGCCGAGTTGCAGATGTATTCTGTAGCTTTAAGTCATAACTTAGCTATGCCAATATCATCATCGCTTGCGACTATCATAGTTATCATTTTATTAATGCGTAGTAACGAGATGCTGGCATATGTCACGCTTGGTGGCAAGCTGCGTTCGCTTATAATTCCGTTCATTTTTGCTGGTGTATGCGTTGCATCATTTATGATTTGGTGGGAATATAAAATTATGCCAGAAGTGCGCATTAATAGAGAAGCGCTACGTGCAGAAATACAAGGCATAAAGTTTGTTCCATACTCGAAATATAGCAACTTATGGCTGATTGATAACTCCACAAGCATAGTGAATATTAAAGTTGTGGATATGCTTAATGAGGAAGTTATTGGTATTACAGAGTATATGTTAGACGATAACGAAACAGTATCGGAGATTGTTTTTATTGATAGTGCAAAAAAGCAGGGCGATACATGGTTGCTCAATAGTGAGCGAATTTCACAAGTAGATACAAACCCACCCATTGTCACCATAGAGGATAACAAAACTAGATATAGCGAGCTTTGGGACGATCTAGTGCGTGTTGCGGTGACAGATGTTCGTGCGTTATCACCAAGCCAGCTTGCGACTATATCTGATGTTATGGAAAGCAGGGGTATGAATGTTAGCAGATACGACATGTTATATTATCAAAAGTTTTCTAATGCCATATCTGTGGTAGTGTTATTATTGTGTACGTTTCCTATAGCTGTTAATTTTTCAAGGAACTATTCTATTGTGAAGAATGCATCGTTAATGTTAGTGTTAGGTGTTGTTTATTGGATGATTCAATCAGTTACTCTTTCACTAGGTCAGACAGGCACAATGACGCCATTTTTTGCGAATTTTACGCCTATATTTTTGTTTGCTATCCTTAGTATAATAATCATGTATCGACGTGAGAAAATTACATAATTATTTAAACATGCTTGCAATTATTGCAGTGATGTATTAGTGTATTAGTCTTAATAAAATAAAATTTGAGGTATGAGATAATGACAACAAAGAGTTTGCCATTTGACAAACAGTTTTTAGAGCAAGCGATTGCGAAATATCCAACACCTTTTCATATTTATGATGAGGCAGCGATAGTAAAAAATGCGAAAGAGTTTTTATCAGCTTTTTCATGGTGTGATGGTTTTAGACAGTATTTTGCAGTTAAGGCGTTACCAAACCCAAGCATATTAAAGTTATTAGCTGATTGTGGCTTTGGTGCAGATTGTAGCTCGATTGCAGAGCTTATTTTAGCTGAAAAAGTGGGCATAAAAGGCGATATGATAATGTTTACATCTAACGAAACGCCTGCATACGAATATAAGAAAGCAGCTGAGCTAGGCGCTGTTATCAACTTTGACGATATTTCTCATATAGAGTATTACGAAAAGCACGTTGGCAAGTTGCCAGAGCTTGTTTGTTTTCGCTACAATCCGGGCGCATTAAAGGGCGGTAATGATATTATTGGCAAGCCAGAAGAAGCAAAATATGGCTTAACTACTGAACAAATGAAAGAAGCTTATAAAATAGCTATGGATAAAGGTGTTAAGCGTTTCGCAATGCATACTATGGTTGCATCTAACGAGCTTAACCCAGACTATTTTGCAGAAACAGCAAAGATTTTATTTGAGCTAGCTAGCGATATTTCTAACGAATTAAATATAAACCTCGAGTTTATTAACCTTGGTGGTGGTGTTGGTATCCCTTACAAACCAGAGCAAGATAAAATTGACTGGACAGACTTATCAAATAAAATAAAAGCTATGTATGATGAGTGTTTTGCAAGCAGCAGTCATAAACCAAAGATTTATTTTGAGTTAGGGCGTGCGATTACTGGCCCTTACGGCTATTTAGTCACACAGGCTATCCACTATAAAGATACTTACAAAAAATATATCGGTGTAGATGCGTGCATGGCTAACTTGATGCGCCCAGCGTTGTATGGTTCGTATCACCACATTACAGTTGTGGGTAAGGAAGATGCAAAAGCTGATACAACGTATGATGTTGTTGGCTCACTTTGCGAAAATAACGATAAATTTGCAATAGATAGAGTACTACCAAAAATTGATATGGGCGATATTATCGTTTTTCATGATACTGGCGCTCACGGTCACGCAATGGGCTTTAACTATAATGGTAAACTTCGTTCGGCAGAGTTTTTGTATAAGACAGATGGAACGATGGAGATGATTAGGAGAGCGGAGACGCTTGACGACCTTTTCGCAACCCTTGATTATTAATGTGTCTTTTTTACTAATACTTTGTTGTTCCTCGAATTTAATCGTCGAGT
>CAYJIW010000057.1:0-11483 GCA_964370335.1 uncultured Deferribacteraceae bacterium | reverse complement strand
ATTGTTATATCTAACCCACTTGATGCTATGGTTACCCTAATGCGTCAAGCAACTGGTTTCCCATCAAATCGTGTTATGGGGCAAGCTGGTGTGTTAGATTCGTCTCGTTTTGCTAGCTTTATCGCTTGGGAGCTTGGTGTTTCTGTTAAAGATATTAACGCACTTGTACTTGGTGGGCATGGCGATACTATGGTTCCATTAGTTAGGTATGCTAACGTCGGTGGTGTGCCTGTTATGGAAATGCTAGAGAAAAAATATAAAAGTGCCGATAAAGCTAAAGAAGTTATGGCTGCAATAGTTGCACGTACTGCCGATGCTGGTGGCGAAGTTGTTAGGTTACTAAAAACTGGCTCTGCTTTTTATTCGCCTGCATCATCTGCTATACAAATGGCAGAAGCTATCATCAAAGATGAAAAACGTATTATCCCTGTTTGTGCATACCTAGAGGGCGAATATGGTGTTGATGGTTATTACGTTGGTGTACCTGCTATACTTGGCGGTAAAGGTGTTGAAAAAATTGTTGAACTTGACCTTAACGCTGAAGAACAAGCCATGTTTGATAACTCTGTTAACGCAGTAAAAACACTTGTTGCAGATATGAAAAAGTTAAACTTTTTATAAAATTTGATATATTTATGGCGGCTATATAGCCGCCTTGTTCCTTTAATGACATAATTAATAAATAAGCTTGGTAGTAATGTATGAATGACAAACCTCATTATAAAGCGCATAGACAAAGACTGTTTGAGAAATTTGATAATAACCCAGATATGATATTCGACTATGAGTTGATAGAGTTGCTTTTATGTTATTCTAATATGAGAAAAGATATGAAACCCGTTGCTAAAGAAATTTTGAAAAAGCACGACTCGCTCATAAGTATGTTATCTAGCGACTTATCCGATGTTAAAGGTGTTGGACCAAGTACATCTAGGTTGATTAAAGCTATTAGGGAACTATATAGCAGGTTGCAAATGGCAGAGCTGAAAAGCGGCATTGCATACTCTAACCCAGAGCAAGTTTTTCAGTTCCTGCAATATGGCATTGGATATAGCTCTGTTGAAAATGTTGCTGTGTTGCTACTAAACTCAAAGCATCATTTAATAGAATATAAAATTATATCTGAAGGTGTTGTTGATGCAGCGGTCTTGCTACCTAGACAAGTAGCAGATATAGCAATCAAATATAACGCAGCAAATGTTATATTGGCACATAACCACCCTTCAAACGATCCAACTCCATCTGTGTCAGATAGAAAAATGACAGCAGCTGTTGTTGAAGCGTTAGATACACTTGGTATAGAAGTGCTAGACCACGTTATAATATGTAAAACAAGCTATAAAAGCATGAAAGCAATGAACTTAGTTTAAAATACAAGTAGGTTAATAATAATTAATAATAAAATAGAAAAGCGACGATGGCATTATGATAGTATAGATGAAAATAGTATAAATAATCTTTTAGGTTATAATAATATTCCTCGCCCAATAGCAGAAATAATGATAAAAAAGGGCATAGCTACTCATGATGAGCTTGATAAGTTTATTAACCCTACATTGTCGCACTTTCGTGACCCGTTTGACATGTTAGATATGAAAAAAGCTGTTGAACGTATCGCCGACGCTATCCAAAATAACGAAAAAATCTGTATCTATGGCGATTACGATGTTGATGGCGTTACATCTACCGCCGTTATGTATCTTTTTCTTAGCGAAGTAAACGCTAATGTTTCACACTATATCCCTAACAGACTTGAAGAAGGCTACGGACTTAATAGCGAAGCTATTGATGAAGCAGCAGAAAATGGCATTAATTTACTAATTACTGTTGATTGTGGCATTAGCGCTGTTGAGGAAGTGGAACGAGCTGTTTCGCTAGGCATTGATATTATTATAACAGACCACCACAGACAAGCCGAAACATTACCTAACGCATACGCTATAGTTAATCCGCAACGTGATGGCGATAATTATGAGTTTAAAGCACTTGCTGGTGTTGGTGTCGCGTTTAAAGTTGTAATGGCGCTTAGATATATACTAAAAACACGTGGATACTTCAAAGATACGCCTCCAAACCTAAAAAAATACCTCGATATTGTTACACTTGGCACGATAGCAGATGTAATGTCACTTACTGACGAAAATAGAGTTATCGTTAAAAATGGTTTACAGCTAATGTCTAGTGGCAATGTACGCATAGGTATTGATGAACTTAAAAAATCAGCTGGTATGCTATATAATGAGCTTAGGGCATCTGATGTCAGCTTTAAGCTTGCACCACGTATCAACGCAATGGGTAGAATGGGTAGCTCTAGCAAAAGCCTTAAACTACTTTTAACTTCTGATAGGCAAGAGGCAAAAAGATTAGCTGATGAATTAAATAGCGAAAACAACCTACGCAGAGAAATTGAAAACGAAATACTACAAGAAACTTTTGACACTATAGAAAAAAATGACTTATCAAAAAATAAAGGCATAGTCGTTACAGGAAACGATTGGCATCTTGGTGTTATAGGTATTGTGGCATCTCGTGTAGTTGATAGATATTACTGCCCTACAGTTATTTTATCATCTGATGGCGCTATTGCAAAAGGCTCTGCAAGAAGTATCCCCGCTTTCCACCTGTATAACGGGCTTGAAAGTATATCTGATTTACTAATATCGTTTGGCGGACATAAACACGCTGCTGGTGTAAAAGTTGCACATGAAAATATTGACGAATTTGCAAAACGATTTAATGCCCTCACTTGCGAATACCTAAACGATGACGATTTAGTACCTGTTGTTAATATTGATGCTATTCTTGAACCTAGTGATGTCAATAACAGAATGATAGAATGGCTATCTAAACTTGAACCATACGGGACAGGAAATAAAGAACCAATATTCTGCATGAAAAATGTAGTAAAATACCAAAAACCAGCTATTATTGGTAAAGATGGTAACCACCTAAAGTGCTATTTTGAAAAAGATGGAAAGATACTAGATACTATTGGCTTTAACATGGCACAGTACAGAGAATTAATCGAAAATAATGAACAATTTGACATTTTATTTGTATTAAAATTAAATAAGAGGGATAGACATATCCAACTAGAATTACGCGATATACACAAGGCGGATATTGATGAGCTTGCCTAAAGTTATACGTTTAATGGATATACAAGATAAAATGCTTGAACATAACGCAAGTGCTAATATAGAAAAACTGCACATGGGATATGTTTACGCCGCCCAGCAACACCGTGGACAACTACGCAAAAGTGGCGAAGCATACTTGTCGCACCCGTTAAATGTTGCATACATACTTGCTTCAATGCACATGGATATAGATTCTATTGTGGCAGGACTGCTTCATGACACTATTGAAGATACAGACGCTACATATGAACTTATAGAACAAATGTTTGGCAATGATGTTGCGTTCTTAGTTGAAGCAGTTTCAAAAATCGGCAAAATTCCGTTCCAATCACATGAAGAAAAACAAGCTGAATCGTTCCGTAAAATGCTTATATCTATGAACGATGATGTACGTGTAATCATAATAAAGCTAGCTGATAGATTGCATAATATGCGCACTATTGATAGCTTACGCCCTGATAAACAAAAAAGAATAGCTCAAGAAACAATGGATATCTATGCACCACTTGCAGATAGACTTGGTATAGCATGGCTAAAGTGGGAGCTAGAAGATTTATCGTTCCGCATAGTCAATTCTGAAATGTATTACGTGATACACCAAAAAGTTAAACTAAAACGTACCGACCGTGAACAATACCTTAACGAAGTTAAAGGCATGGTAGAAGCCAGCATGAAAAAAAGTGGTATCGTTGGCGATATTAACGGCAGACCTAAACACTTCTACAGTATTTACTCAAAAATGGTCAATAAGCATACATCATTTGAAGATATTTATGATTTACTAGCGTTACGTATATTAGTTAATGATAAAGCTGATTGCTATTCGACTTTAGGCGTTATCCACTCGCTATGGACACCTATCCCACACAGGATTAAAGACTATATCGCTAACCCAAAAGCTAACTTGTACCAATCAATACATACTACTGTTATGGGGCCTAGTGGCATGATGGTCGAGTTCCAAATAAGAACACAAGAAATGCATAAAATTGCCGAAGAAGGCGTTGCTGCGCATTGGGCATATAAAGAAGGGAAAGTCTTTAACCCTAAAGAAGATAGTCGGTTTGTTTGGTTACGTAGAATTTTAGAAGATGATGCTGTGCAAGCACCAACTGACTTTGTAAACTCGCTAAAGGAAGATGTATTTCAAAAACAAATATATGTTTTTACACCTAAAGGACACGTTGTTGAACTGCCAGAAGGCTCTACACCTATCGACTTTGCATACACTATCCACTCGGAAGTCGGCGATAGATGTGTTGGCGCAAAAATTAATGGACGTATAGTTCCGCTAAAAGCACACTTAGTTAGCGGCGATAAAATCGATATACTCACATCACAAACTCAAGAGCCTAGAAAAGATTGGCTAAACTTCGTCAAAACTAATAGAGCACGCTCGAAAATTAGCGCATTCCTACGTAAAAAAGAGTCCGAAAAAGCGATACAAACAGGTAGGGAACTGCTATCTAAAGAGTTTAAAGCATACGATTTAAACGTAGACCAATACATAAATGATAGTAAAATACTAAAAAAAGTGCTTGATAAGCTATCATTAAGAACTGTTGAGGACTTACTAACGAGTGTCGGATTTGGTAATGTTTCGCCACGTCGTGTTTTCAATACGTTTGACATTGATGTAAAATCTGATATTTCTGCTGAAGAAATCGTTAAACATAATAAACCACGCAAAATTATTGATCCATTCAAAATTGAAGGCATTGATAATATTATGATGAAGATTGCAGGTTGTTGCAATCCACTACCGGGTGACGATGTAAAAGGTTATATTAGTACAGGTAAGGGCATCATCGTACATAAGTCTGATTGTGAAAATATATTGAAGCTTGCAAACTCTGAAAATGAAGATAGAGTTATTGACGTAATGTGGGCAGATACAATCAACTACGAAGCACCAATAAAATATAGCGCTATAGTGAACGATAAATCTAGCGTTTTTGTTGATATATCTATGCTGATAAAAGATATGGGGTTAAACCTGTATGAAATGAATATGAAAAATAATGGCGAAGGCACATCTCAACTAGAATTTACTGCTATGGTAAAAAGTAAGGAACAAGCTAGAGATCTAGAAGCTAAACTTACTAACACGAAAGGTATTATTGAACTTAACCGAGTATAGCGGCATAAAACATTTCCCAATCTTAATAAATATCTACATTTTGGCAAGGTTTTTGCTTGCTTATCATTATTGTAATAAAATATTTGGAGAGGGCTCAAAATATGTTTAATGGAAAATCTATTTTAATAACTGGTGGTACAGGTACTTTTGGTAAAGCTTTTGTTCGCTACCTTGACAAACACTACAATGCAAAGCGTATTATAGTGTTATCACGTGATGAATTTAAGCAATACGAAATGGAAATGGAGTTTAAAGATGTAACAAACTTACGTTTCTTTATTGGCGACATCAGGGATAAAGATAGACTTATGCGTGCTTGCTACGGTGTTGATTATGTCGTACATGCTGCTGCATCTAAGCAAGTTGTTGCCGCTGAATATAACCCTTTTGAAGCAGTCAAAACAAATATATTAGGCGCTCAAAATGTTATAGAAGCTTGTATTGACAACAATGTAAAGCGTGTTGTTGCATTATCAACTGATAAAGCTGCCAACCCATTAAATCTGTACGGCGCAACAAAACTTGCATCTGATAAATTGTTTGTTGCAGGTAACGCTTATGCCGGTGGTAGAAGCTCGAAGTTTAGCGTTGTTAGGTACGGAAACGTGCTAGGTAGCAGAGGTTCTGTTCTGCCACTATTTATTAAACAACGTGATGAAGGAAAAGTAACTATCACCCATCCTGATATGACAAGATTTTGGATAACAATAGATAAAGCTATCGAACTTGTTATCAAAGCGTTTGACACTATGCAAGGTGGCGAAATATATGTGCCAAAAATCCCATCATGTACTATGCTTGAGTTTGCACAATCTGTTGCACCAAAAGCAGAAGTTAATATCGTTGGCATTAGACCGGGCGAAAAAATGCACGAAGTTATGATACCATCTGACGATTCAAGGCACTCGCTAGAATATAGCGACCATTATAGAATAATACCTGAGTTTTTGCCATGGAGTGATAATGGCGAAGAAAAAGGGAAAAAAATGCCAGATGACTTTTGTTACTCTAGCGATAATAATACCCAAAAACTTGACGCTGACGAATTGAACGAACTAATTAAAGAAGTCGAAAAAAAACTTAAATAATAAATTACAGGTGATAAATGGCTATAAAGTTATCTTACGGCAAACAATGGATAAGTAAAGATGATATAAAAGCAGTTAAAAGTGTTCTAAAATCTGATATGCTGACACAAGGCGACTTTGTGCCACTATTTGAAAAAACACTTGCAGCATACACAGGTGCAAAATATGCAGTTGCAGTATCTTCTGGAACGGCCGCATTACATATAGCATACCTAGCACTTGGGCTTACTAATGGCGATGAAGTTGTTACATCTCCTATAACGTTTGCTGCTACTGCGAACGCTGCACTATATTGTGGTGCTAAACCTGTATTTGCTGATATTTCACTTGATACTGGGCTTATAGATGTTAAGCAAATAGAAAAGAAAATCACAGATAAAACAAAAATATTAGCACCTGTGCATTACGCTGGTAGTGTTGCAGATATGCCAGCAATAGCAGAATTAGCAAAAAAACATAATCTGTTTGTTGTTGAAGATGCTTGCCATGCACTAGGCTCACTTTATGACGAGTTCTCAAGCGGTGCTTGCGATTACTCCGATATGGCTATACTAAGCTTTCACCCTGTTAAACATATTACTACTGGCGAAGGTGGTGCTATACTTACTAACAATACTGAGTTATATAAAAAACTACTACTGCTACGTAGTCATGGCATTACTAGAGATAATTTTGAGCTTGAACCTTCTAGCCCTTGCTATAATGAAATGCAGATGCTAGGCTTTAATTATCGCATAACAGATTTTCAAGCAGCGCTTGGATTAAGTCAATTAAATAGTATCGAGGATTTTATTTTTAGACGTAGGGATATAGCAAACTTTTATGGTGCTGTTTTTAGCAAAATAAATAGCATTACTCCGCTAGTAGTGCCAGAGAATGTTTATAGTTCGTATCACCTATACCCAGTATTATTTGAAAGTAAAGAAGTGCGTGATAACGTCTATTACAAACTGCGTGAAATGGATATTACATGCCAAATACATTATATGCCTGTCTATATGCATCCTTATTATCGAAAAAATGGATATGCAAAAACAAAATGTAAAAATGCCGAAGATTTTTATAGCAGAATGTTGTCGTTGCCAATGTACCCACGTATGAAAGATAAAGAGCTAAAGTACGTTGTAAAATGTATTAAAAAAGCATTGCCAGATGGTGCAAAATGAATATCGGCATAATTATACAAGCAAGACGTTCGTCAACTAGGTTTCATGATAAAATATTACAACGCATACCAATGAACGGCGGCGATACAATATTATCACATGTTGTAAAGCGCTGTATGCAGGCATGCGATAATGTAATTGTAGCAACAACTACAGAAGCTCAAGATGACTTAATAGAAGAAAAAGCATTAAAATATGGTGCAAAAGTTTATCGTGGTAGTTTAGATGATGTTATGGCAAGATATATTGGTGCAATAGAAAAATACAAACTTGATATCGTCGTGCGCATTACTTCTGATTGCCCATTAATATCGCCAGAAATTATTAGCGGTTGTATAGATTTATTACATGAAAGTAATGTCGATTATGTGTCTAACGTATCTGAACGAGTTTTTCCTCATGGCCTTGACGTTGAGGTGTTCAAGGCTAGCGCATTAATAAAAAGTAATAAACTTGAAAATGATTTAAAAATACGAGAACACGTCACTATGCACATGCGTAATTCTGATGAGTTTACGAAAGCAAACTACATTACTGATGGCAGGTACGAATACGCTAATATAAGAATAACTGTTGATACGGAAGCTGACTACACTGCAATATTGGCATTGCATTCGTTGATGAATGGTAATACAACATGGCAAAATATTGTAAAAACATACGAGTTAAACACTTGGCTGAAACGTATCAACTCACACGTTTATCAAAAACAAGTATTTTTAAATATAGACGAAGAAATAAAAGAAGCTAAACATCTATTGAAATTGCATGGTATGCTTAATGCTTGCGAAATGTTAAATAGGTAGTGAACTACTTTATAGTAAAAGGAAAAGAATTATGAATGAAAAAAAAGATTTTTGGGATACCCGCGCCTCACTTGGAGCAAAAGCAGGCACAAATGACTTAATCGCAAAGCAGTTAGAAATGAATGCTATTTCTTCTTACATAAATGATTGCGATTATGTCTTAGATTTTGGTTGCGGTAATGGGCTAGCTATTGCAAATTTAGATAAAAAAATTACTGCAAATATTATAGGTATAGATTTTTCTACAAAAATGATTGAGGAAGCTAAAAATAATACTAAGAATTGCAGAAATAAAATCACATTAATTGAAGGCGACCATACAATATTAGAAACAATAGATACTAAATTTGATTACATATATTCTGAGCGGGCAATTATTAATCTTAATTCATGGAATGAACAAAAAGATGTTATCATAAGATTAGTTAGCATGTTGTCAAATAATGGTAAATATATCATGTGTGAAGCAAATCAAGATGCATTAGACAATATTAATTATTATAGAAAGCTATTATCGCTTGAGAATATTCAGCAACCTTGGCATAATAAATACCTTTCAGATGAAGAAGTCTATAGTTTAAATAAAAATGGCGTCAACGTACTAGAAGAAAACAATTTTTCTTCTCTATATTACTTTTTGAGTCGTGTAATAAATGCTGCTGTTGCGAATGATAAATCAATAGAGCCTGATTACAATAGTTTTATTAATCAGCTAGCCTTAAAACTGCCAACCTTTGGCAATTTTAGTCAAAGTAAAATATGGGTCCTTAAATAATGTTCCAAAGACATAAACGTATATATTAAAATATTAGGGTGAGATAATGTTATTAGCACAAAACTTACAATTCGTAAAAAAACGCTATCCTGAGCTAGCAGAGCGTATCGAAAAAGAACCACTTACTGGCAGGTATAAAGTGATGAAATCGCAAAGTAAAGGTGGCTTCTTTACACTTATTGATACGAAAACAAATAGAAACTATTACAATAGTATCGACCCTGTATTATTTGCAGAGCAAGATATTCATAATAGAAAAATTAACCTTGGTGCTGCTGCATTATTTCTTGGCTTTGGGCTTGGCTATCAGCCACTAAAGTATTTGACAAAATATAATAGTGCTATAGTGCTTGTTATCGAAAAAGAAATAGAAATTTTAAAAGTTGCGATGATGCATGTAAATTTAACTGATTTATTTAAGTATCCAAACTTTCACCTTATCGCTGGTGTCGATTTACCGAAAATGTACCCACCAATGTATGCTTTCTTACGTATTGATAATATGATGCCATACTTACAGGCAATAAATATTATTGAAAACGCTACATCTTTAGCTAACGAAAAAGAATATTATCTCGGCACTGTTAGGGTGCTTCGTGACGGTGTTCGTGGCGTGTTAGAAACATACGGTAACGACCCATATGATTCACTAATCGGCATAAAATATATACTAAAAAATCTTTCTACTATTATTGAAAATCCGGGCATTGAAGATTTGAAAGATGCATTCAAGGGTAAACCGGGCGTTGTTGTAGCAACAGGACCATCACTTAATAAAAATATACACTTGCTTGAAGGTATTTATAATAAAGCGGTTATTGCAGGTGCTGATGCCTCTGCAAAAGTATTGAAAAAGAAAGGGTTGAAGCCAGCTCATCTAGTATCATCATTAGAACGTGTTATTGAAACATCTTACCTATTTGAAGGCTTGACGGAGGAAGATACAAAAGACTCATATCTTGCAGCTTGTCCTGTAATATTACCAGAAACATATGCAAACTTTCCGGGCGAAAAGTTAATTGTTTACAGAGATTTTGCTACATTCAAGTGGTTAGATATTCCAAAAGGACAGTTAGAAATTGGGCCATCGTCTGGTAATATGGCGTTCAAAACTCTAGAATACTTAGGTTGTGACCCTATCATATTAATTGGTCAAGACTTAGCATATGCTGATGATTTACGCTCGCACGCAGAAGGCACCCACTTTGGTGAAGAAGCTGATACAAAACGCTTTAAACATATCAAGATGCCGGGCAACTACACAGATGAAGTTACATCAACACCTGTATGGCGCACGTTCCTAAAGCATTATGAGCGTGATGTATCAATGTACAAAGGTACAGTAATTAACGCAACAGAAGGTGGTGCAAAAATTATTGGAACAGAACTTATGACTTTTCAAGAGGCTATTGATAAATATATTTCTGACGATGTAAACGCTGTCGATGTTATAAAAAAGACATTGAAAGCACCATCAAAACAAGTAAAAAAATCGCAATTTGTATCTACTAATGAAAAATTGGAACATGCTATTAATTACTCGCAAAGCGTTATTGATAAATTCTCAACAGGGCTAGATCTTTGTATTGAGTATGAACAAATTATGGGCAAATGCGGTGGCGAGCCAGACGAGGAAGCAACAAAACGTATTGATGAAATATCTACTGAAGTTTCTAAAATATTACAAAGTGTTGTTGATAAAGATTTTTATTTAATTTTAATGCATTATGTTCAAGCATATTTGATTAACGCTATCTTGAAAATTAATGCTGTAAGGTTTAAATTAGAGCCATCAAAAGAACGTGACGGCATGTTGATTGTCTATTATAAAGAAGTATTTTCAGTAGTTAAACAATTAATTGTAAAAATACTTGATGAATTTGTACAATCAAAAGAAATACTAGAGAACTATATAAAAGAACATAAAATTGTGTAATTATTGCTTGACATATAGCTTTAACTATAATAATATACACAGCTTTAATATAAAACACGTCGATAATAACGTATAGACGAGTGCCGAGTTTCGGTGTCTATGAATGTTACGGCGGAGGCATAACAAAGGAGAATAAAATGTCACACATTTCTATGAAAAGCTTGCTTGAAGCAGGCGTTCACTTTGGGCACCAAACTAAGCGTTGGAACCCTAAAATGTCAAAATACGTTTTTGGCGCAAGAAACGGTATCTACATCCTAGACCTACAAAAAACTGTACAGTGCTTTAACGCTGCGTTCGAGTTTACTCGCAATGCTGCAAAAGATGGTAGCAAGTTCCTATTCGTAGGTACTAAAAAACAAGCTCAACTAGCTGTTAAACAAGCTGCTGAAAAATGTGGCGCTTACTACATCAACCAACGTTGGTTAGGTG
>CAYJIW010000056.1:0-11534 GCA_964370335.1 uncultured Deferribacteraceae bacterium | reverse complement strand
ACGAAAGACGAGTGGTTATATGTTCCAGTAACGGAGTGTTGCACCTTGTTAAAAATGAGGGTCTATACAACACCGTAAAACAACATTAATGCTATTTCGTAGCTAATAGGCACAAACAAGCGTAAGCAAAAAAAAGCGATTATCAAGTTATCGCTAGAACACAATTTCCAAACATTTTTCAATTTTGTTATAAAAAAATCAATTCGTTTTACAATTTTGTAAAGAAATTATAAACTCATAATTTATAAATTACTAATAAATAAGAATAATTTATTTTGTTACTTTTGGCATGAAGATTGCTCTATAGTTATTGAAATAAATAACAAGGGGGAAATCATGAAATTGATTATCGCTTACATCAAGCCAGAGCGTTTGAATGCTGTTAAACAAGAATTGTTTGCACGTGAGATTTACAGAATATCTATCACAAATGCTTTAGGTTGTGGCTCGCAAGGTGGCTACACAGAAAGTTTCCGTGGTGTTGAAGAAGAGGTTTATTTGCACAAAAAAGTTAGGCTAGAGATTGCAGTCAACCAAGAGTTTGTTGAGCCAACTGTTGAGGCTATCATAGCTGGTGCAAAATCGAACAATATTGGTGATGGTAAAATATTTATACAGCCACTTGAACAATGTATAAGAATTAGGACGGGCGAAACTGGCTCTGTCGCAATAGGTTAAGGGAGATAAACATGAAATTATTATATACAACATTATTATCGCTAGTAGCTACTTTTGCGTTTGCAGAAGGCACGGTTACTGCAGAACAGGCTGAATTTACAGCTAACAACATGTGGATTATGGCAGCAGGTATGCTAGTTTTCCTTATGCACTTAGGCTTTGCAGGTGTTGAAACAGGGCTTTGTCGTGCTAAAAACTGTACAAACATTTTATACAAAAACACTATGGTGCCAGCTATTGGGTTCTTGACGTATGGTATATGTGGTTTTGCTTTGATGTATCCGGGCGATAGCTGGCTACTTGGCGAGTTTTTTGGCTTTGCCGGCTTTGGTTTAAGCAACCCAACAGCAGCAGCTATTGACTATAACGGTGGTGCGTTTACTTATTGGACAGACTTTTTCTTCCAAGGTATGTTTGCTGCAACAGCTGCAACTATTGTATCTGGTGCTGTGGCAGAGCGTACTAAGCTATATAGTTTCTTTATATTTACAGTAATTTACGTAGCTATCATTTATCCGTTCATAGGCTCATGGGCTTGGGGTGGCGGTTGGTTGCTTGATAAATTCAACTTCCATGATTTTGCTGGCTCTACACTCGTTCATAGCGTAGGCGGTTGGGGTGCATTAGCTGGTATATTAATGATTGGACCACGTATTGGTAAATATGTAAACGGCAAACCTAAGGCTATTATGGGGCATAGTATGCCACTAGCAACATTTGGTGTATTTTGTTTATGGTTAGGTTGGTTTGGCTTCAACGGTGGTTCTATATTATCGGCAAATCCAGAGATGGTTTCATACGTATTAGTTACGACAATGTTTGGTGCTTGTGCTGGTTTAGTAGGTGCAATGTTTACAGTAATATTAGTATTGAAAAAGCCTGATTTATCTATGACATTGAACGGTTGTTTAGCAGGTTTAGTAGCGATAACAGCTGGTGCAGATTGTGTTAGCTTACCAGCAGCAATTATCATTGGCTTAGTAGGCGGTGCGTTAGTTGTTCCATCGGTATTATTATTTGATAAATTACAACTAGATGACCCAGTTGGTGCATTATCTGTACACTTAGTAAACGGTATCTGGGGTACAATTGCAGTAGGTATATTTGCATTCGCAGAAACTGGCTATACATTTATGGGGCAGTTAGTAGGTGTGCTTGCAGTAGGTGCAGTAGCATTCCCAGCGGCGTTAGGTATATTCTATGTAATTAAAAAGACAATGGGCTTGAGAGTAACAGCAGAAGAAGAGTTACAAGGCTTGGATATTGGCGAGCATGGGATGGAGGCGTATGCAGGATTCCAATTCTTCTCTAACCAATAAATTTGTGAGTCTTTTTTATTCTGGCGTTGTTGCTCCTCAAAAACCTCAATCGAGTACCATCGTGTACACTCACTCGGTTTTTTGCGGTGCGCCTAGCCAGAATAAAAAATACTTCACAAATTACGTAATTGGGCGGTGTTATCGTTTTAAAATAAGCCGCCTAGTAGGAGCGTAAAACATTATCGTTAGCTGTTTTTGCGAAGCAAATTACAGATAACCTAATGTTTCACGAGAGCAACAAGTAAATAGCGAACGTAAAATCTACGCTAAATACATGATAAATTACGTAATTGGGCGGTGTTGTTTTTTGAGAACTACAACAAAAAAGTGAAAGTAAAAAACTTTTAAAATATATTTTTCCCCCTTGAGCATCTCCTCCATATGAGATGTGATATGTAACACAAGCACCCGTGAGCTCCACCAAACTCACGGGTGTTTTATCTATTGTTGACAAATAGTTATTTTGTTATATACTTAAATAATATAACACTTTATGAGGTAAATATGAGTAATAGAACTAAATTCCAAACAAACCAGACAGGTGGCAAACACATTTCTAACTCTGATTATGAGTTAATGAAAAATGGCACATATAGCGAGATATTATCATCAAGTAGCGGTGGAAGTTTATGCAACTCTGCGTTGTATTATTCGTCTTCATCGCATAACAAGTTTTACAATATGGCATCTGCATGTGTTGTAAAAGGTGGTAGATATGTTGCTGCTGGCATAATGGCTATCAATTTAGCTCAAGGCGTTATTGCACCGTACCAACAAGCATATGCACAAGAAATTAATGTGCCTGATGGTGCAACATCAGTTGTATCAAATGTGTCACTTAGTGGCAATACAATGAATATCAGAGATGGCGGTGTAGCTGACAATACAACAGTAAATCGTGATGGCATACAAAATGTTAGTAATGGTGGTACAGCTAATAACACAACACTAAACACTAGTGGCAAACAGCATATTAGTGCTGGTGGTGTTGCAAATGATACAACAGTTGGTTATGCTGCTTCACAGTTAGTTAGTGTTGGCGGTATGGCAGACAACACAACAGTAAATAACAGCGGTAATCAGTATATTTATTCTGGCGGTGTTGCTAGTAATACGATAGTAAATAGTGGTGGTGATAGTTTTGTTTACTCTGGTGGTGTTATTAATGATGCAACATTAAATTTTAGTTCTTATCAGCGTATCGATAGTGGAGCTTTAGCAGATAACACAACAATAAATAATTTTGGCTCACAGTGGGTTAGTGGTGTTGCAGATAATACAACAGTAAATAATCAGGGCTCGCAACGTGTTTTGGAGGGCGGTGTAGCTAACAATACTACAATCATGAGTGGTACTCAGCGTATCGTTGGTGGTGTTGCTCATGATACCATAATAAATGGTGGCAACCAGCATATTAGTGAGGGCGGTATAGCTAATGATGCAACAATAAATAGTGGTGGTTTCCAGATAATTAGTTCTGGTAGTTTTGCTAATGATACAATAATAAATAGTGGTGGTGAACAGAGGGTTTCTTTAGGCGGTTTTGCCGATAACGCAACAATTAGTAGTGGTGGCAAACAAGTCGTTTATTATAGGGGTGTTGCAGATAACACAACAATTAGTAGTGGTGGCATACAAAATGTTAATAGTAGCGGTACAGCGGATAACACAACAATAAACGGTGGCACGCAGAATATTTTTGCTGGCGGTGTTGCAGATAACACAACAATAAATGTTGGTGGCATGCAGTCTATCGATGGTGGTTTAGCTACTAACACAACAATAGATGGTGGCAGACAGCATATTAGTAGTGGTGGTATAGCTACTAACACAATAATAGATGGTGGCAGACAGCATATTAGTAGTGGCGGTGTTGCTGATAACATAACGATACATAGTGGTGGCTCACAGCATATTAGTAGTGGTGGTATAGCTGACAATACAACAGTATATAGAGGTGGCAGCCAGTATATTTTTGATGGCGGTGTCGCAGATAACACAATAATAAACGGTGGTGTACAGTTTATCGATGATGGTTTAGCTAATAACACAACAATAAATAGTGGCTCACAGAGTATTTATAGTGGCAGTATTGCAAATAACACAACAATAAATAGTGGCAACCAGTTTGTTCTTGCTGGCGCTATTGCAGATAACACAACGATAAACACTAATGGCATACAGCATATTCGTGGCGGTGTTGCTAATGATACAACAATAAATTTTGGTGGCATACAAAATATTAGTAGTGGCAGTATAGCTAATGACACAACGATAGATTTTGGTGCTGTACAAAATATTAGCGCAGGAGGTGTAGCAGACAACACAACAATAGATGGTGGCAACCAGTATATTTTTGAGGGCGGTATAGCAGATAACACAACAATAAACACTAGTAGCTTTCAGACTATTAGTAGTGGCGGTATAGCGGATAACACAACAATAGATGGTGGCATACAGTTTGTCGATGGCGGTTTAGCTACTAACACAACAATAAATGATGGTGAACAGGCTATTTCTAGTGGCGGTGTTGCTAATAACACAACAATAGATTTTGCTGGTGTACAAAATATTAGTGCTGGCGGTGTAGCAGACAACACAACGATAGATGGTGGTACACAGAATATTAGTGGTGGTGGTATAGCTAATGACACAACGATAAATACTAGTGGCAACCAGTATATTTTTGATGGCGGTGTAGCAGACAATACAACAATAAATAATGGTGGTATACAGTATATTGCGAATGGTGGTATTGCAGACAATACAACAGTCAATAGTGGTGGCAACCAGTTTATTAGTAGTGGCGGTGTTGCTAATAATACTATTATAACAGGTTATAATAGTAGTTTCAAGGGCTTACAAACTATTAGTGGCGGTGTTGCTAATGACACAACAATAAACGATAATGGCGAACAGAATATTTTTGATGGTGGTGTTGCCGATAACACAACAATAAATAGTGGTGGTGTACAAGTTGTTCATAGTGTCGGAGCATTAGCTATTAACACAACAATAAATGGTGGAACACAGAATGTTCTTGGTACAGCAAATAACACAACAATATATATTGGTGGCACACAGAATATTCTTGATGGTGGTATTGCTGATAACGCAACAATAAATGGTGGCGCTCAAAATATTCTTGTTGGCGGTGTTGCAGATAATACAACAATAAATGATGGCAGACAAGATGTTAATGGTGTTGCAAATAATACAATAATAAACCGCAGCGGCGCAATACAAAATATTAATGTTGGCGGTGTTGCTAATGATACAACAATAAGTGAACTTGGCATACAAAATGTTAATGATGGCGGTATTGCATATAACACAACACTAAGTGAACTTGGCACACAGAATATTAGTGTTGGTGGTGTTGCGGATAACACAACGATAAATGGTGGCAGACAGTTTGTCGAAGATGGCGGTACAGCAAATAACACAACAGTAAATGATGGCACACAGAATATTAGTGTTGGTGGTGTTGCTGATAACACAACGATAAATGGTGGCAGACAGAATATTAGTGTTGGCGGTACAGCGGATAACACAATAGTAAATAGTGGTGGCATACAGTTTGTCGAAGATGGCGGTACAGCTGATAACACAACAGTAAATGGTGGCGCACAGTTTGTCGAAGATGGCGGTACAGCAGATAATACTACAATAAATAATGCTGGAGCACAGGTATTGGTTTTAAATGGTACAGCTACCAACACTACAATAAATAGCGGTGGGCTACATGTATTTGCAGGTGGTATTTATATCGGCGATATATCATATAACGCTGGAACTATTCTAGCTAGTGAGAATGGTACGATTACAGGTGATGCTAACTTTAATGGTGGCACGTTCACGCCTATATTAAATTCTGCTATGCCAGATAACCATTTAATCGTTGGCGGTGATGTTACAGGTATGGCAGATGCAACAATAGCGCCAGTATGGTATCAAAATCAAACACCAGAAACGGTTGATAATATAACATATACTGTGCTTGAAGTTGGTGGAACTTTTGATAATTTATCAGGGTTTGGAAAGACTGAAGACCTAGTTAAAGCTACATTTACACAAGAGATAGATAATAATACACTACTCTTACACGTTACAGAAAAAAATGATGTTTATACGAACGATTACGCTTCCTTTATTAGCCATAATGCTACTGGGCTTGAAACTGTACTTGATGCGCTTGATAACAGTAACCAACTAAGCACGCTAATGACTGCACTTGGTAACTTGCAAGCAGATGGCGTTATAGTAGGCAATGCTATAAACCAACTGATACCAACAAATATAGTTACAGCTTCTAGCGTTAATAAGAGGGCAGTACAATCATTTATGTTTAACTTGCCATCGTTTGCAAAAGGCTCGCTATTTGCTACGCTACCTAGCCTTAATGTGCAATTAGCGTCAAATGGTATAATATTGCCTGATAGCAACGCTAACAAATGGCAATTCTTCGGTTCTCCGTTTGGCTCGTTCATGTCGCAAAAAAGCATAGATGGCTATAACGGTTACGATGCAAATATATTTGGTGCAAATGTTGGCTTTGCACGTGCGTTAGGTACGGGCTGGCTTGGGCTTGGGCTTGGTTATAACTATCAAAGCCTTAACATGAAAGATACATCATCAAAAGTAAATGGTAACCAACTGTTGCTAGGCGTTTTTGGTGGTAAAAACTTTTATAACTTCTTTGCAGAAGGTAGCGCAGGTTATGCACATACATGGAACACAAGTGAACGTAGCATAAACATTGGCTCTGGTGTTACAGCATATAACGATACAGTTAAAGCAGATTTTGGGCAAAATAGCGTTTTTGCAGGTGTAAACCTTGGCTATACGCATACGCTTCCATACGCTATTAAACTTATACCGTCTGTTGCATTAAATTATACACTTGTACTAACACCTGAGTTTAGCGAAACAGGCTCTGATGCAAAACTAGATATTGATGCAACTAGCTACAATAGCTTCCAAATACCTATAAAAATAGCTGCTGAAAGAGGCTTTGCACTGGAAAAAGTTATCCTTACACCTAGGGTAGATGTAAGCTATATCCCAGAACTTGGCGATATAAACGTTAGTAGCAACACATACTTTGTCGGTGGTGCATCTGCTGGTAACTTCGTTGTTAGCACAATAGATGATTCACGCCATACGTTTGCGTTTGGTGCAGGGCTTGATAGTAAGTTTATGAATAATATGGCGCTATCACTCGACTATGGTTTTGAAGGTAGAAAAAACTACACAGCGCATATAATTGAGCTTGTGTTTAACTGGAAATTTTAATTTATTTGTGAGTCTTTCGCTTCAATACTACGTTGTTTGAAAAAAATAATACTCATGTACCTCCGTTTTATGTACACTCCGTTTATTTTTTTCAAGCCGCCTTGTCTTGAAGCGAAACTCATCAAAGCCTCAATCGCCGTTGTTGTAACACTCACGAAAGCAAGGTAATATGCACAAATTCGCAGTAAGGTCATTGCGAGCCGAACAAAGCAACTTGTTGCGTAGTGAGGTGTGGCAATTCATAGAGCGTTATGATAGTCATAAACACTAATTTAGGTGAAAATATGGATAACAAAGACAATAATAGCAACAAAGACTTAATAGATAACAACAACCAAGAACAAGCACCTAACGGTTTGCAAGAAGGATATGATGGCACAATAAACTCTGATGTAGCTGTTGCTGCCGTCAATCCTATTATCGACCAAAACGACTTGTTTTTTAAAAATGCTACCGATATCCCTACGCAAAAAGGACCGCTAGGGATATTGTATGACTTTAACGATGGTGCTAGAGTGCTACTACCTAAAGGCGATTGGCACGTTAAACTTACTGATGAAGAATCAGGCAATATCGTCTTTGCATGCGACGTTACAGAAGGGTGGGTCGTTTCTACTAAAAAATACTTCGTCCAGTTTGGTATAAAAGTATGGGTAAAAGGGCAAAATCAACCTGTGCTAGATCACGTAATGGATTTGAAAGATAAACCAGTTTTAATAAAGTTTCCAGTTGGTACGCTTGGCGATATATTAGGCTGGTTCCCTTATGCCGAAAGGTTTTTAGAAAAGAATAATTGCGTGCTAGAATGTGTAATGGCTGATTATATGGTAGACTTGTTTAAAGACCAATACCCTAATATAAAATTAGTTAGCCACAATACACTTACTATGAAAGAGCCATACGCAACATATCGTGTTGGCTTATTCTTTGGTGGCAATAGAGATAGCCAACCGATAGCCTTTAGATACGTCGGGCTACCCCGCACAGCAGGATATATACTAGGCGTTGATGCTAAAGAAATACGACCTAGATTGAAACTAAACTCTGAACGCACTATAAAAGAGCCATACGTGTGTATCGCAACAAAATCATCTTGCCAAGCAAAACATTGGAATAACGGCTACGGTTGGGATTATGTAGTACATATGTTAAAAGAAATGGGCTATCGT
Organism: uncultured Deferribacteraceae bacterium; assembly: GCA_964370335.1. Classification (GTDB taxonomy): domain Bacteria; phylum Chrysiogenota; class Deferribacteres; order Deferribacterales; family Mucispirillaceae; genus CAYJDR01. The sequence goes on along the minus strand of CAYJIW010000056.1, from coordinate 3,073 downwards.
GTGCTTGCTATCGACCGTGACCGCATAACAGGCTCTGGGCATGTGTGGAACAATATCCCGCACGATGCAGAAGATTTTACTGGCAACTTGCCATTGCAAGAACGTGTTAATTTGCTACAACATGCCGACTTTTTTATTGGTTTAAGTAGTGGGCTAAGCTGGCTTGCATGGGGTGCAAATATCCCTGTTGTAATTATTAGTGGGTTTACGTTGCCGATATGCGAGTTTGAGACACCTTATAGAGTTTATAGCACGCATGGTTGCACAGGTTGCTGGGACGATACAACTATTAACTTTGACCATAAAGATTTCTTGTGGTGCCCTCGCCATAAAGATACAGACCGTATGTATGAATGTACACGACTAATAACTGGTAAACAAGTTATGGGGCATGTAGATAGATTGATGAATGATAACTCGCTAAAAGCACCTAAAAATAGGTAGAAAACTACTCAATCACTTTTGGTGTTAGTTTGCCATCAACATTTACTGCGTCGATTACTAGCCTGAAACCAGATCCACCAAATTTGTGTGAGTTGCTGTATGTTTTAATAGGTGATTTCATCTCGTTTACGCCTTCAGAAAACGAGCCACCAACTAACGAGTGTTGTTTTGCACTTGTTGTACTGATACAATATTCTTCACCGTAGTTTTTTTCGCCTTCTTCAAGCTCTAAACCTAGTACATCACAAGTCCACTCTGACACATTACCATAAATATCGTAAACGCCAAACTTGTTAGGCTCTAGTGATGCAACTTCTGTCGTGTAGATATGCCCATCTTCGCAAGCAAACGGTTTATTACCAAAAAAGTTGCGGTTGTTTGATGTAACATCATATAAGTTAAATTGTTTGCATATATTTTCAATACCAGTATCTAGCCCGTTATCAGCAACAAGTTGCCATTCGTAAATACTTGGTAACCTATAAGAATAACCGCCAGTTTTGCGTAATTTCTGTAAAAAAGATGTAACATCTGTAAACCTAAGGTTTTCCATAGGGTGATTGTTGCCACGCTTAAACATAGCAATCTGGCGACGCATAATCTTTAGCCATAAGCCTTGGTGTACCTCAGTAGTAGCCATAAAAAATGTAACATTATCAGCGTTGATTAATATAAAATCTAGCCCAGTAACATTGTCAGTATAAATAACAGGCTCTGTGCTAACATTATCAGTAATGTTGTCTACTTCGTCACCAATTCCGCCATCAAAGAATATGTATTTGTTTGCTTGATAGGTGCTATTGTCTGTAATATTATCTGTAGAATTGTCAGTAGAATTATCGAGAGATGTATTGTCGCTTGCATATGCAATGCCAGATAGTAGTATTAGTAATGTTAATATATATTTCATAAGTTTGTGACCTAAATTTTCTTTCTATTGTCATACTCTATATTTAAAGTTTAAAAATATCAAGATTAAATGTAGAAAAAATGTATATACTTGTGCTATATTGTAAAATAAGATAAATGGGGTAACGAATTGGATTTTAAATTAGTGGCACAATATGAACCAGCTGGCGACCAGCCAGAAGCTATAGAAACGCTCGTTAATAATTATAAAGATAATGCAAAAAGGCAAGTTTTACTTGGTGTTACTGGCTCTGGTAAGACATACACTATGGCAAATGTCATACAGCGTTTAAATGTTCCTACGCTCATTATTGCACATAATAAAACACTTGCTGCTCAACTATATGGCGAGTTTTGTAAATTCTTTCCAGAAAATGCAGTTGAATATTTCGTCAGTTATTACGATTATTATCAGCCAGAAGCGTATATCCCATCTAGCGATACATATATCGAAAAAGACTCCAGCATAAACGAAGATATTGATAAACTACGCCACCGTGCTACACGTAACTTGATTGAAAGGCGTGATGTTATTATCGTTGCATCTGTTTCATGTATATACGGTTTAGGCTCGAAAGAAACTTATACCGATATGTCTATGGAGTACCGTGTTGGCGAAGTTGTCGATTTTGAAGAACTGCTTGCTAAACTTATACAAATTAGATACGAACGCAACGATATAGACTTCCACCGTGGCACATATCGTGTTAAAGGCGACACTATCGAGATTTTTCCATCGCATGAAGATACTAGGGCATACCGTATTGAGTTTTTTGGCGATACTATTGATAGGCTTAGCGAATTTGACTTCGTCACAGGCAAAACTTTACAAGAGCTTTTTAACTTAACGATATATCCAAATACGCACTACGTTACTAATAGTATAACTATTGATAGCGTTACAGATATGATGAAGCGTGATTTGTTAGTACGCTGTGGCGAGTTTTTGCAACAAAATAAATTGATTGAAGAACAACGCATTACGCAACGTACCATGTTTGATATTGAAATGTTGAAAGAAACGGGGCATTGCTCTGGTATCGAAAACTATTCACGCTATTTTGATGGCAGAAAAGAGGGCGAAACACCGCACACACTCGTTAGCTATCTACCAAAAGATGCACTTGTTATCATTGATGAATCGCACATAACCTTACCACAAATTAGGGGCATGTTTAATGGCGATAGAGCTAGAAAAACATCGCTAGTTGAGTATGGGTTTAGGCTACCTGTAGCACTAGATAATAGACCGTTGACGTTTCAAGAGTTTGATGAACGCGTTAATAGAGTGCTGTATGTTAGTGCAACTCCTGATAAATACGAAATTGAACAATCAGAAGGCGTCATAGCTGAACAAATCATACGTCCAACTGGTCTTATGGATCCAGTTATAGAAGTTAGGCCAGCAAAAACGCAAGTCGATGACTTATACTCTGAAATAGTTAAAACTGTTGAAACGGGCGAACGTGTACTCGTTACAATATTGACTAAACGTATGGCAGAAGAATTGACAAAATATTATCGTGATTTAGGGGTGCGTGTCGAATACCTACACTCTGAAATAGATACTTTTGAGCGTATAAAAATTATTAAAGACCTACGTACAGGCATGTTTGATGTATTAGTTGGGATAAACTTATTGCGTGAGGGGCTAGACATACCAGAAGTTAGCCTTGTAGCGATACTAGATGCCGATAAGGAAGGCTTTTTGCGTTCCACT
>CAYJIW010000055.1:0-11793 GCA_964370335.1 uncultured Deferribacteraceae bacterium | reverse complement strand
AAGCAAATTACAGATAACCTAATGTTTCATGGAGCGAAGCGAACATAAAACAACAACGCCTAAAACAAAAAGACTCATTAATTATGGAAAAGTAGGGAATTTGGGGAATCTAGGGCATACTTTCTTTACTTTTCTCTATATTTTTATATTGTCGCCAGCAATATGGCAACTAATACAAAATATAGGAGAAAAAAATGAGTGTAGAAAATGTTACAACTCAAGTCCCAGAAACTGAAAATGTCGAGAGCATGTTCTCTAACGACGCAGAAAACCTTGCGCAAACTGATACTGATGACGGTATCGACACAGCCAGCCACCTTGATGATGGTATCGACATCGAAAATGTTGATGAAAATGCTAAACAGTTATACACGCCTGATGAAATGCGTAACCTTGATTGGCAAAATATCGACACATCACGTATCCCTGACGAAATGCAACCGTTCTACAAAGCTATGCAAGCATCGTACACAAAAAAACGACAAGCAGAAGTTGAGCAACTTAAAAAGCTTTCAGAACAAAGCGTCCAACAAGCTATTCCGCCACTCGATAGCGACTTATTCAGCTTCCAGCAAGCACAAACAAAAGCTAATGAGTACCTAAAACTAAACGCACCAAACTTTGATACTGCCGACCCAAGATACCAGCTAGCACTTAACAAAATTACTAACGACTTCTTGACAGCAGATAAACAGAAAAGTGCGCTTGTAACAAATGCAAAAACAGAAATGAATAACGCTATACAAAAATATGGCGATGACTTCCAAACTGTTGATAGCATAGCACAAAATATCCTTATAAACGAATACCCTGCAAGCATCGTTGACACTATCAAAAAAGCTGTTGCAAACGGTAATTTTGCACCTGTTAACGAACTGCACAGGCTCGCATATGAGCGTATGAATGCTGGTAAATCAACAAACACACAGCCTCAGGCAACGACGAAACAAGTCGCTCCTCCGAACTCTGTAAGTGCTGGAAGTAAAAATGGCTCAACTGACTATACAAAGTCGCTATTTGGTTACTAAACCACAACTTATTTAAAGGAGAAAATTTATTATGCAAACAGGTTCATATTCAACAACAAACCAAGAAAGTTTAAGGAAACGTAGTGTCAAACTTGCCGATAGAGTTTGGTATAAAAACGGCGCAAGCCCACTAATATCAATGCTTAAAGGTAAAGGCAAGGTAGATACTACAGAAAACCAAAAGTGCGAATGGGTAAGCGATATTAAAGCTACATTCTCACTAGAAGCAAACGCCTTTACTGCAGCTGCTACATCTATAACTGTTGCTAGTGGCGCATCAGTCTTGAAAGAAGGCGATATTATCAATGTGCCATCTACTGGCGAGCAAATGCGTGTATCATCTGTCACAAGCGATACTGCGTTTGTAGTAACTAGGGGATACGGTGTTACACCTGCAACAGCTGTTACTGAAAAAACTACTATCCAAATGTTATCAACAGCTTATGCAGAAGGCACTAACGCACCTGATGGTGTTATCATCAACAAAAAAGAAGATTACAACTTTACGCAAATCTTTAAACACAAAATCCAGTTCACTAGGAACGAGCTGAAATCACCTCGCTATGGCTCAGAAGGTGACAAACGCAAAGAAAGACGTGCGAAAACTCTTGAACTACACAAACGACTTATCGAACGCCAACTGCTTTTTGGTGAGCGTAACAAATCTGCCGATAAAGACGGTAATGCATTATATACTGCTGGTGGGGTTATCTCATTCATCAAAACTAACAGGATTAAGCTTGAAGGCACTTTTAACCTAGATAGCCTAAATTCTGTAATGGGTAGCGTTGCAAACGCCGATGCATCAGGCGATAAAGTGTTATTTTGTGGATCAAACATCATGAACAATATCTCTAGCGAAGTGCTTACACTATTACGTACTGGCGAAGTAGCCAACAAATACGGTGTAGATATTACTGAAATCGTAACAGCATACGGCAAAGTACAAGTTGTGTTCCACCCAGTCATCTCGCAAGCTAATCCAAACATGGCGTTGCTACTAGACATGGAAAATATCAAATACACAACCATCGACGATACATCAATCACACAAGATGTGCATGATAAAGACTTTGACGGCGTTATGGATATGTTGCTGACGGATTGTACTATACAAGTATATAATGAAGAAACGCACGCTTTAATCGAAATTTAACGAGAATTTAGCTATCTTTTTCATTCTAGCGTTGTTACTCCTCGAAAGCCTCAATCGAGTACGTTTAGTGTACACTCATTCGGCTTTTTACGGGGCGCCTAGCTAGAATAAAAAATCTTAGCTAAATCGTGCAATTAAAGTCATTTGCAAATCTTAGCTAAATCTACGTTAAATTGAGTGCAAGCAAATCTTAGCTAAATCGTGCAATCAACGTCATTCGCAATTTTCCAAATAACTTCTTGGAGTATCCATGCAGACATTCACATCCACCTACACAAAAATTGTTACACCAACAAAAGTGTACAACTTTGTTAATGGTATCTACAAAACAAATAACAAGAGCGAAATTGAAGAACTATCTAAAATTGCTTGTGTTGATAGGGTGATAGCTAGTCAACAACGTAAAAAATAATAGCTTCAATTATACGCTCGGGGGAGTTGTATGCTCCCCCATTATCTTATTGAAAAAGGTTACAATATGACTAAAAGACAACTAATCGAACAAATCAGGGTTGCCCTAAAGGATACTAAGCAACTTGAATACCCTGATAGCGAACTACTTATGTACATTGATGATAGTGTCGAATACCTTTCTACCGTTTTTGCACATATGCACTCTAGCTACACTAAAGCTCGTGTATGGGTGGCATCATCACCGCTACCAATACCACACGATTTTATTGTCGCTAGTAAAAACACAGACGATGTAGAAATATTTGATAACACAATCGTTTTTAACAATGTGCCAACTGAGTTCGTCTATTATAAACGCTTAAAACTTGATGACAACATTGATAGTGAAATAAATATCCCTAGCGAATTAATCACCCCTATCAAGCAAGATGTTATCAATAAAGCGCTTTTACGTAACGAATACAGTATCCAGCTTGAAGAACAAAATAAACAAATCTTTGTTGCCAACATACTAGAAATATCTAAAAAACGTGAAGGTATCGTTAGCAATATAGAAAAAAAACTAAAATACGAGGTATAAAACTATGGGATTACTTGATTTTCTATTTGGTAAAGGCGAGGAAGTAACAGCACCGTATCAAACACAAACTGCTGCAACCCTTAATCCATATTTACAAAATTTTGCTACTAACTCTATCAGCGCTATAGACCCAAACCAGCTAGCAAGCACAAACCAAAACGCATATAACCAATATCAACAAACACAAAACTCGCTACTATCTGGCATATTGCCATCTAGCTATGAACAGCAACTTGCATCCATGCGTGATAGCGCTATCCAACAAGCTGCCAATACAATAGGCTCTGGCGCTACAAACCAAGTTAGCGGATTGCTTACTGATTTAGCAGGCAAGGGCGTTATCAACAGTTCGGTATCGTCTGACGGTATCTCGCAAATTGGTGGCTCGGCAAATAGCGCCTTAGCAAGTGCAATAACTGAAGCTAATAATACTTACAGCAACAGTTATTTATCTGGTATTAATACGCTATCAGACATGGCAAACAACCAGTTATCTAACGCATTAAACTATACCACTACAGCACAAAACCAAGCGTTCAACCCAGCACAATCGCTTTATGGGCTAGAAATAGGGCAAGAGCCAACTGTTAAGGAAGCTGAGCAAGGTTTAATCCCTAACCTTGTTTATGATGGGCTTAGTACGTTATTTAACGGTTTAGGTTCAGGTGCTGCAGCGGCTTTGCTTGCATCTGACGAGCGTCTGAAAACTGATATTGAATACACGGGCGAGTTTATCGACGATGTGCCAGTTGTTACATATAAATACGTGAAACAACTTGATACATCAGGGCAAAAACGCAAAGGATTTCTTGCGCAAGATGTATTAAAAGTCCACCCAGAACGTGTTGCGACTATGGATAACGGATATTTAGGCATTATACCTAGCATGTTTTCAGAGTTCCCAGCGTAAAATAAGCTACGGAGGAAACCGTGAAGAAATCAAACAAACATAGCAATAGTAGCACCATAAATATGCACGATTTTTCTGGTGGGTTAAACTATACACTACCGCCAGATTTAATAGAAGAAAACGAATGTGTTACTATGCAAAATATTATCATTAATCCACAGACAGGGCTTGCATCATCTAGGCCTACATTTCATAAATTGCTAGACTTGCAAGATATAAAATCGGCACACATTGGCGAAAACTCATGTGTTGTTGCTGGTAATGCTGTTTATAGTTTTGTTGCTGATAATGTTGCACATATTGCCGATATTGATGTGATACAAAGCATCAAGCCGACATTTACCGAATGGGACGATGGCATAATTATAATGACTGGTGGCGAAAATATATATTTTCTAAAGGATAGCGAAATAACTACTATTACGCCAAAAACGCCAGAAAATACAAATATTAATGCATCAGCTGCTTTTGTTCGGCATGGTAGGGTTGTGCTTTACAGCGAAAATAGCTCTACACTATATTATTCAAACATCGGCGAGCTTGCATGGAATTATGAAGAAAGCCTTAGCAGTAACGCAAAGTTTATAGAAATTGGCTATAAAGATAGCGGAAATATCGCATCTGTTGCGCCACTTGCAAACGATATTATCATCTTCAAATCTAATGGCAACATATATAGGCTTGTGAACGAATACCCAGACTGGCAACTAATAGAAATTGCTAGAGGTGTTAAGTGTTTAAAGCGTTCTGTACTACCTATAATGAATAGCTGCTTCTTTATGACTGATAACGGGTTGCTATCAATAGACACTGTAGAAAAGTATGGCGATTTACAAATTAGTGAAAACATCAGCAGAAAAGTTGACCCAATACTTAAAAGAAGTGTAGGCGTATCTGCTGAAATGTATAACTTGCCAAGCATACAGTCTGTTTTTATCAACACTAACCCAAATGGCGAAAACTTTGTGCTAAGTTTGCAAAAAGTTGCGTTTAGTACGTGGGCATTACCGTTTACAGTCTACACCATGGCTGAAAAAGACGATATGATATACCTTGTAAGTAATAACGCTATTTACAAATCAAACCAAGATGGTATTGAAAATGGCAACGAATTAATATCAAAAGTTATCACAAAATCTTACTACTCAGATGAAAAAACGCTACTAAAAGAAACAGAAATATCTGTGCAATCAACAAGCACAGGTAGCGTAAGTGTAGAAATAGGCAAACTAACCTATAATGTCACACCACAAGTTAGCCAAATAGCATTTAGCGATAATTCTATCGCGTATAGTAATACTAACCAGCTCATCAATAACGAATGGCAATTTTTTACATTTAAAGATGTTGTTTCTGCCAAGTTCATAAGGGCTATCATAGTGATGACTAGAAACACAGGTGCAAAAATTTTACTAAAAATATCGAAAATAGGAGATCATTAACATGGCACTTATACCACAATTTCCAGTTGATTTTACTGCTGATGGCGATACCGTATCGCAAGCGATAAACAAGCACATAAACGAACTACAAAATGTATATGAAAAGCTTGATGCGCAAATTACTGAAAGCCAATCAAATCACCAACAACTGCTAGAAAAGACAGATATAAACTTGCAAAAAGCAGATGAAGCACAAGCAAGCGCAGATGAAGCACAACAAACAGCAGATACTGCAGAGTATCAAGGTGAGCGAGCAAATACACGCATTGACGCCCTAGATACAAAGTTTGCACCCATGCCAACAACAAGCTATGGCGTAGGACAGATTATTAACATTTACACTGACAATATGGGAAAAACATATACGTTGCCATCAGATGGTACGTGGTTCGTAATGATATTCCAATCTGTCGTTGGACAAGGAACTTACCTTGCACTATCGCCGATACAAATAAACGATGACACTACCAAAACTGTGCATGGTATTGGCATATATGAGGGTGGAACAAAATTTACTACGGAATATAGCATGCTTGCTGGTTTCGCATGGCGAATATCATAAGGGGTAAAATATGACTTATATTGAAAAAACATACAGATTTTTATCTGAAAAGCCTAGCTTAAAAGTGTTCTCATCAGGTGGCGAAGTTATCGAGTTTTCGCCATATTATGAAACAAAAGATGAAAATATCGCTAACGAATTGCGTAAACTATCACATGTTTACGAAATAGATTCAGCGATGAACAGCGTAGACGTTATTCCTAGCAACATCGTGCAACGTGATAGCTTTGGCAGAGCAAAAGTTGCTACACCATTATCAAATGATGACATTGTGAATGTAGAGCACCTAGAAGATAGGCTAGAAACTAAAGCAGAAGCTATACATACCCATACAAAGTACGAAGTATCGCTTGAAAACGTTGATAACACAAGTGATATTAATAAACCATTATCCATGCCACAAAAAATGTATGTTGATGAGCAGGTTGGTGCTGTCGTTTCTGAAGGTGTGCCAGATGCAACAGATAGTGTAAAAGGTAAAGCTCGGTTTGCCATGCAATCTGAAGTAGATGAGATAACATCTGATAATGAAGTTAGCGAACTTATAAGCGATGCCAATATCACTCCAGCGACTATAGCGACACTTATAAGAAACATTATCGAAAATGCAGAAAGCAATAATACTACCATAACAGAAACTCTACAACAGCACTTAACAAGTATTAACCCACACAATGTATCAACAGTACAACTTGGTATCGAAAACGTTGATAACACAAGCGATATTGATAAACCTGTGTCAACAGCTACAAACGCACGTTTAGAAAGCCTGTATGACGAGCTACAAAATGCTATTGCATCACTTGCACCAAAGCCAACATATAATAGCACTGTTGGACAATTGAGAGGTGCTGAATTGATTGATACAGTTCATGGTACTTGTTATATACCATCTTACATTGATCCTAGCCAGACTATAGGGTTCTCTGGTACTTTAGAGAAGGATTGCTCTTATGATTGGACTATAGGTACTGGCAAAGACATAATGTTACCAGAGGGTGGCACTTGGGCGTATATAGTAAACTACAAACATCAAGCTTATGATGGATGGTTGTATGGCATTAACAGTGGCGGAAGCTTATTAAGGAGTAATGCTATAAGTGTTTCACTTAGTATTTGCTGGCGAATAGCGTAGCTTAAAGGAGAATAGTTATGTATGAAAAAATAATAAGACGTGACGATGGTTCATATGTTATCACTAAACATGGATATCTATATCACATACCTAATAATGAGGAGTTTGCATCAGAATTTGCACAAGTTGATGAGTATGCAAACACTCATCCAGAAGTGGTTGAAAAAGAACAACCAGTACAGTCTAAAACTTTAACACTTGAAGATGCTAAGGCAGATAAACTAGCAGAAATTAACGAACAGTATGAAACACTTGCGAAACAAGCGCAAGTTGATGTGCCTGATAGCGAAATGCTTACATGGGATATACAAAAATCAGAAGCCGAAGCATACCAACAAGATAGCTCATCACCAACGCCATTTATTGATACGCTTGCGCTTGGCAGAAATATGGATAAAGTTGAGTTGATAGAAAAGATACTTGCAAAAGCGGTGCAATATCAACAGTTTATAGGATTGATTACAGGTATCAGACAACAAGCAGAAGATATGCTTAAACAAGCAGATAACACTAGCGATTTGCTTTCAATATCATTTATGGATATTTACCAAACATATGCAGGCGGTGGGTAATGATTAAAAACTACATTTTACAGATGCTTATAGCAGTTGACCAGCTGTTTAACACATTCCTTGCCGGCTATGCTGATGAAACGCTATCTAGCAGGTGCTACCGTTTGAAGCGTGATAAAGTCACAAGTATCCCATGCAATATAATTGATGCAATATTCTTTTTTGATACTAGGCGTGGAAAACAGCATTGCCAACTAGCATATGAAAGCGAAAAAAAACGATACCACTTACCAGCAGAAATGCGCAAAAAAAAGGTGCTATTATGATTAGTAAAATAAAGATATACACTATTATATTGTTGCTAATAATTATTTCCATCATGGCAATGATTTATAGCATTAACAACAATTCAAAATCGAACGAGATCGCATCACTTATCAATCAAGTTGCGATGCGTGATATAGAAATAGCAGAGTTGCATGTCAATCTAAAATCACAAAATAACGCCATACAATACTTTAAACTTAGTGAACAATACGCTACAGAGCAACATGTTATCAACGTAGCTGAAATTAATGAACAACACAAAATCGAGCTAAAACAATTGGCAGCTCTGCCACCAAACACTTGTGAAGAAAAACTTTCACATATTTCATTAGCTCAAGTGAGGTTTCTAAATGAGTAAGTATATAATAGAAGCCATCCATTGGTTAATATCAGTAGTTATTTTTGTTGTTGCACTTGTGATATTCTCAGGTTGTACACCAAAAACAATAACGCAATATGAACAAGTTTATATACCAATAAAATGCGATGTAAACATTCCCCAAAAACCAAATGATACTAAAGATGAAGTTAAAAATAATCTTTTAATCATTAATTACGTAAAACAACTGGAACAAGCATTAAAACGCTGCATGTGAGATACGTGCCATAGGAGTAACTATTTATGGAAAATAACGAAACACTTATAAAATACGCATGGTTAGCGTTTGTGTCGATGGTAGGGGGAGGGCTTGGCTTTGTTAAAAAAACGATGCCAACAATACAAGGCGAAACAGTAATAAAAAAGCTGAAATCGTTATCGCTTGGTATCGCTACATCTATGTTTGTAGCATATATCACCTACGAAATGATACTGTGGAGCATAAAATCAGAACGACTTGCAATAGCATTCGCAGGACTTGCAAGCTTTGCCGGTGCTGATATGCTTGGCGTTCTACAGAAAAAACTTGTCGATAGCATAAACAAATAACGAGGTATTCAATATGAAACTTGGTACAAAGCAAGAATTGTTTACATCAAACGTAGCTAAACTTATCCAATATGCTGAAAGCGTCGGGCTAAAATGTAGGATGCGTGAAGTGCAAAGAACAGCCGAACAACAAAATATTTATCTGCAAAGCGGAGCTACAAAAACAAAAAATAGCAAACATATTAATAGCTTAGCAGTTGATATGTACTTCGCTAGCGATGGTAAAATAATACTCAACAAGGCAGATTTGCAACATATTGGCGACTATTGGGAAAGTTTGGATAGCAAAAACTCATGGGGTGGTAATTGGAAAAAATTTCAAGACTGCCCACACTTTGAGCGATCGTAATACTATAAACGCAGGGCTAAAATCCTGCGTTTTTTTCATTAAATATCAATAAATTTATGAGCCCATTTCCATGTGCATCATAGTTATTGGTCCAACCCAAGTTCCACAAGGTGAAACGTAAAACATAAATTTGTTGCCACTCATATCTTGCACTGCTACGCCATACATCATAGAACCATTCTTCATCATGAACGTAAATGCATCAGTGATAACATAGTCGGTATAAAAAAGGTCAAGATGATCGCTGACAGCTTCTGCAGCATCATTTGCATTTAATACAACAGGTGCTTCACAACTCATGTTCATGCCATGCATCATTCCCATACCGTAACCGCTTCCCATTGCTTGACTGTTCGACTTGCTAGCACCCATTTGAGCACACGCTACAGATGAAAAAGCTAAAAAAATTACAGCAAACAAACTTAAAAATTTCTTCATAATAACCTCCAGATTTTTAATTTTATGCGTTATTAAATATTTAATCATATTGAACGCATAACTAAATTAAATATTATTTAGTGAAAGCTAAATTGTATAGCAATAAAGATGCTGTATCATAAATACGCTTATTTATCAGTAAGTTAGGTGTAATTTTTAAAATGTGATGATATTGTGTAGATAGTTAATAAAATTGTTGATAATAACAGTAAATTTGGGTATAGTGCAAAATTATCAAAATAGGAGATTAATTAGGATATGAAAAAATTATTGTTAGTAATCATGGCTTTAGTTGTTGTTTCTGCTTGTTCTCAAAATGCTAAAAGAGAGGGTGGCACAGTTGCAAAAGTTCCTGCTAATACTGCACCTGCAACTAGCGATACTGCACACGTTGGTACATTAGCTGCAGTTGATTCATCACAAGTTATGCCAGATATCGCAAAAATTTATAAAGGTATTGTTATTGATGTCACAAGCGTTGCAGATGGCAAAATTACATCTATTGAAGCTCCATTTGCAGAAAAAGTTGCACTAGCTAGCTCACCTTACACTATCGAAGTGTTATCATTATTTACTGATTTTACAATGGTAGATGGTGGCGTTGCAAACAAATCACTTAACGAGGCTAACCCGGGCGCAAAAGTTGTCGTTAGAAATGGCGATAATGTTATTTTTGATGGCTGGTTATTCCAAAATTTCCCTACTATGCATGGATTTGTTGACCCAGAAAAAAAGATCAACATTACTATGAAATCTACAAAAACTAAGTAATTCTTCACATAAAAAAATGATAAAAAAGTAGCATATATTAACGTATATGCTACTAAATTAACTATGTATAAATAAAATGTTAGTGAATTATCTATATGTTCTTGACACCCATATAAAAAAATGCAATAATAAATAGACTGGCTGATTATAGTTGCTGTTTTGCAAAGTGTTATATTGTTTTTGTTGGAGTGACATGAGATCTTTAAAGCTAAACATAGTAATTCTTAGTGTTTTATTATTTATTTTTATTCTTTCAACCATAATTGCATCTTACTATGTTACTACATATGCGACTAGATTTATTGCGTCCAGCGTTATTTCTATATCTAACGACTCTGCAACACGGGTTAATAGCTTCATCTACAGCGACCATTACCTACAAGCCGAAAAGGCTACTATAAATCCTTTAATTACTAGCTTGTATCAAGGTAAAAAATTATCTGGAAGTGAAATAGAATCAATTTACAACTTCTTACAATTCAATACATCTATCGCCATGTTTGGTAATTTAATTTTGTTGTTTGATAGAGAAGGCAAGCTATTAATTGCATCTGATAAAAACTATGAAACTTTATATGGCAAAGACCTTATAGACCACGATGGACTATTCAAAGAAGATAGCGCTAAAGAACAGTCATACGTTCACAAGTTACCACTTACTGATGATGGTGAAGAAATTTTTGCATTTGCAAAAGAAGTTGTTATTGATGGTAAAGAACTTGGCTCTATTATGGTAGCACTAGATATTGACGCTATTGGTAAAAGTATTGATGAGTTACTCAAGCATGCACCTTTTATTATTGCAGTTATCACTAATGAGCGAGGCGAAATTTTATATAAACCTGATAGGTTTGATATTGATGGAATTGACTTATCGTTATTTCATGATGCCGATACAAGCACAGAAAGTGAAAATGAATATTCATATTTGCTTGCTAGTGCTGATATTGCCACTATCGAAATAGGCGGTGTTTCATACTCTGTCTACCGTGAAGGTATTGACGGTTCAAACATATATTCGTTCTTATTTGTTCCTAATATGTATTTTGATTCATTAAATTCTCAATCAGTTAGGACGGTCGCACTATATCTTGGCTTATTCTTATTTACTATGTTATTCTTTTTCGTTGCGATTTTATTTATATTTGTTAGCAGATTGCGTAAGTCTTATCGTGAAATACAAGAAGCAAGAGATTCAGTATCAGCAATTATTAACGCATTTCCAGATCCAGTTGTTTGGA
>CAYJIW010000054.1:3732-12195 GCA_964370335.1 uncultured Deferribacteraceae bacterium | reverse complement strand
AAAAAAATAACCTGTTTTACAATTTTGTAAAACTTTTTACGTAAAATCAACGTTTGCAGGTTGGCATGGATATTGCATTATATTTCATATCGTTATATAATATAATAAGAAAAAAGGAGAATGAAAAATGAACAGCAGATTTGATGCAATCAAGAACATCGCTGAAAGGCGTGATATTCCACAAACTTATCAAGAGTTTGATTTAAACTCTTATGGTGAGGATGTTTTCGGCAAGAATGCGATATTAAAGTATTTACCAAAGGCAATATCTGCAAAGTTGCTAGACACTATGAATAAAGGCTCTGTGTTAGATCCATCTATCGCTGGCGACGTTGCACACGGTATGAAAGCGTGGGCATTGGATAGAGGCGCAACGCATTTTACACATTGGTTTCAACCACTTACAGGCGGCACTGCAGAGAAGCACGATTCGTTTTTAGACCCACGTGCGTTAGATAACGCTATCATGTCGTTTTCTGGCCAAAATTTAAGCATGGGCGAGCCAGATGCATCAAGTTTCCCATCAGGTGGGCTACGTCACACATTTGAAGCACGTGGTTATACATCTTGGGACCCTACAAGCCCAGCGTTTATCAAGCGTCACGGTAACGGTGCTACACTATGTATTCCTACAATTTTTTGCTCTTACACAGGCGAGGCATTAGATAAAAAGACTCCGCTACTACGTTCTATGCAGGCGTTAAAGAAATCTGTTAAGCGTTTGATGGATTGTTTTGACATGCCAGAAAGCATAGCTACTATGACACTTGGTCCAGAGCAAGAATATTTTTTAATAGACAGACAGTTTTATTTACGTCGTCCAGATTTAATACAGACTGGCAGAACAGTTTTCGGCGCATCGCCAGCTAAGCACCAACAGTTAGAGGACCATTATTTTGGCTCTATCAAAACACGTATGCTAAACTACATGACAGATGTCGAGAAGGAGTTATGGAAACTTGGTATCCCTGCAAAAACTCGCCATAACGAAGTTGCACCAGCACAGTTCGAGCTTGCACCGTTATTTGAGGAGCTTAACCTTGCAGTCGATCACAACATGCTTGTTATGGGTACGCTACAACAAGTTGCTGCTAAGTACGACCTAGTATGTTTATTGCATGAAAAGCCTTTTGCCGGTGTAAACGGTTCTGGTAAGCATAACAACTGGTCAATAGCGTATGGCAAGCAAAACTTGCTTGATCCGGGCGATAACCCACACCAAAACGCTATATTTTTAACTGTGTTGACATCTATCATTAGGGCAGTAAACCTACATGGCGATTTAATGCGTGCATCAACAGGTTACGCTGGCAACGACCACAGACTTGGCGCAAATGAAGCACCGCCAGCGATTATATCAATATTTTTAGGCGACCAGCTAAACGATATAGTAGAGCAGATTGAAAAAGGTGGCGCAACATCAAGCCGTAAGGGTGGATTTATCAACGTGGGTGCAGATGCCCTACCACCGCTACCAAAGGATAGCACTGATAGAAACAGAACTAGCCCGTTTGCTTTTACTGGTAACAAGTTTGAGTTCCGTGCGCCGGGCTCTAGCCAATCTTGCGCTGGTATCAACGTTGTTCTTAACACAATAGTTGCCGAGTCTATCGACTATGTGGCTAGTTTGCTAGAAGATAAAAAAGGCAAGAATTTTAATGCAGAACTACAAAAAGTGTTACAAAAAATTATTGCTGATAACAAGCGTATCATATTTAATGGTGATAACTATACTCAAGAGTGGGTTGAGGAAGCTGCAAAACGTGGCTTACCAAACCATCGCACAGCTATGGAAGCTATACAAGCATATAAGAATAAAGATAACGCAGCATTATTTGCGAAGTATGGCGTATTAAGCGAAGTAGAGCTTGAATCTAGGTACGAGATTTTCTCTGAGGAGTTCCACAAGAAAATCAAGATTGAGGGCGAAATTGCGTTAGATATTGCAAAAACAATGGTACTACCATTAGCTATAAAAGCGTTTGAGCGTGCCGCATCATCATATGCTTTGGCTAAAGATTTAATCGGCAGCGATACTTATAAAGAGTATGCAGAAAACTTATGTGTACGTTTAGACAATTTGAAAAAATCTATATCTGGCTTACAGTTAGCATTAAGTGATGAGCATGAAGTTATAATTGATGCGATGGCGAAAATAAGGTTAGAAGTTGATACTTGGGAAACACTAATCGACGATGCAGAATGGCCATTACCAAAATATAGAGAAATGCTATTCATATATTAAGCTAAATGACGAGGGTGTAAAAACCCTCGTTTTTTTTTGAAAAAATAATGCTTGCTTTTTTTATTTCACTACTCTATACTCAATCGTTTTGAGCTAGTTTATTTTTTTTTAAACTAATTCTTGCAAAAATATATTCTAAGCATTAAATTAAGAGATACGTATGTTATGGTTTTTTGGCATGTTTTTGTGCCTCCATATTATAGCGTTCAATTTTAGTAATTAGTTATTAGAAACAATAAATAAGGATGTTAATTTATGACGAAAAAACATTTTCTCGCTTTAGCTGACGGTACTATTTTTTACGGCAAACCTGCTGGTGCTAAACGTGATTGTGTCGGTGAAGCAGTTTTCAACACTGGCATGACAGGCTACCAAGAAGTTGCTAGCGACCCATCATACGCTGGGCAAATCGTTGCGCTTACTTCTGCAGAGGTTGGCAACTATGGTTGTAACAAAGATGATATGGAATCACGCAGTTTATTCCTTAACGGTATGATTTTGCAAGGGCTTAACGCTCCATCAAACTATCGTTCAGAAGAATCTTTTGACGAGCTACTCGCTAGGCATAACGTACCTTGCTTATACGATGTTGACGTACGCAAACTCGTTATCAAACTTAGGGAACAAGGCTGTATGAGCTCTTACATAAAAGTATCTGATGACGATATTACACCAGAAGAAGCTGTCAAAATTGCTAAAAATTGGGAAGGGCTAGACAACCAAGATTACGCATCAAAAGTATCTGTCGACAAACCATACACATGGAGCGATAAAGGCGATGTGCATATCGTCGCATACGATTTCGGCATTAAATATAACATACTTCGCAGAATGGCAGAGCAAAACATGAAAGTTACTGTCGTTCCTGCATGGACATCATCTGACGATGTTCTTAAACTTAAACCAGATGGCATATTCTTATCGAATGGACCAGCTGACCCGCAAGCACTTACTAGCGTCATTGATGAGATAAAAGTATTTAGCAAAAAAGTTCCTACTATGGGTATTTGTCTTGGACACCAACTACTTGGGCTTGCTTACGGTGCAGATTGTTACAGGCTAAAGTTTGGCCACCACGGTTGCAACCACCCTGTTAAAAACTTGATTGATGGCACAGTTGAAATAACTAGCCAAAACCACAACTTTGCAATAAAGCAAGATAGTTTCAGTAGCGACCTAGAAATGACACACATAAACTTGAACGACCTTACTGTTGAAGGGTTTAGACATAAAAAGCTACCTATTGCAGCTGTACAGTATCACCCAGAGGCTGCTCCGGGTCCTAACGACTCGATATACTTGTTTAAAACATTTAGACAACTACTAGACAACGCATAATAATATTAAGTAAGAGGATATTCAACAATGCCAAAGCGTAATGATATAAAAAAGATAATGTTAATAGGTTCTGGACCAATCCAAATTGGGCAAGGTTGCGAGTTTGACTACTCTGGCGTGCAAGCTTGTAAAGTGCTTAAAAGCGAAGGATACGAAGTTGTACTCGTAAACTCTAACCCTGCTACAATCATGACTGACCCAGAATTTGCTGATAGAACATATATCGAACCATTAACAGTCGATATAGTACACGAAATAATTAGACGTGAGCGTCCAGACGCCCTACTCCCTACTTTAGGTGGGCAAACTGCACTAAACTTAGCTATGGAGCTATCAGAAAGAGGAATACTAGCACGTTATCACGTTGAACTTATCGGTGCAAAAGCCGATGTTATCAACCGTGCAGAAGATAGGCAACTATTTAAAGAATGTATGACTTCTATCGGTTTAGAGCTACCTGTTTCAGGCTCTGCACATACTATGGCGGAAGCAAAATCTATCTCTAAAATGATAGGCAAATGGCCACAAATTATACGTCCGGGCTTTACGCTTGGCGGTACTGGTGGCGGTATTGCATATGATGAAAATGATTTTGAAGAAATCGTTTCTCGTGGACTTGCAGCAAGCCCTACATCAGAAGTATTAGTTGAAGAATCGCTACTCGGCTGGAAAGAATTTGAGCTTGAAGTTATACGTGACAAAAATGACAACTGCGTTATCGTCTGCTCTATTGAAAATGTAGACGCTATGGGCGTACATACTGGCGACTCTATCACGGTTGCACCAGCGCAAACGCTATCTGATAAAGAATACCAAATAATGCGTGATAACTCGATAAAAGTTATGCGTGCAATCGGTGTTGAAACTGGCGGATCAAACGTCCAGTGGGCAGTAAACCCAGCCGATGGCAGACAAATCGTTATCGAGATGAACCCTCGTGTTTCTCGTTCTAGTGCGTTAGCATCAAAAGCGACTGGTTTCCCTATCGCAAAGGTTGCTACTATGCTTGCAATCGGCTACACGCTTGATGAAATTGTTAACGATATTACTGGCACAACTCCGGGTTGTTTCGAGCCATCAATAGATTACATCGTTACAAAAATCCCTCGCTTTACGTTTGAGAAGTTCCCATCTACAAACACTACGCTTGGCACACAAATGAAATCTGTCGGCGAGGCTATGTCTATAGGTAGAAGCTTTAAACAATCGTTCCAAAAGGCGTTACGCTCGCTTGAAACTGGCAGAGCTGGTTTCGGTGCTGATGGCAAAAATGCTAAAATAGAAGCTATGGACGATGAAACAATAAAAGCAGAAATTGCACGCCCTAACGCTGAAAGAATGTATGTTATTTATGAAGCATTTAAACGTGGTTTTACTGTTGAAGATATACACGAATTATGTAAAATAGATAGATACTTTTTACGCCACTTAGACGAAATTGTTAAATCTGAAAAGGATATTAAACTTGAAGTCGATGCTATCCGTGAAGCTAAAATTAAAGGCTTTTCCGATAGACAAATCGCATACTTATTAAATAAAACTGAACAAGAAGTGCGTGAGTTCCGTTTTGATAACAATATTGTCCCAACATTTGGGCTAGTTGATACATGTGCTGGCGAGTTTGAAGCAGTCACACCTTACTATTATTCTTCATACTCGGAGTATGATGAGCCTGTTAAAAAGATTGAAGGTAAAAAGTCGATCATGATTATCGGGGGCGGACCTAACAGGATTGGGCAAGGTATCGAGTTTGACTATTGCTGTGTACACGCAGCGTTCGCACTTAAAGAAAACGGATACGAAACTATCATGGTAAACTCTAACCCAGAAACAGTTTCTACCGATTATGACACTAGCGATAAGCTATACTTTGAGCCGTTAACACTCGAAGATATTTTGCACATTTACAGACGTGAAAACTGTGATGGCGTTATTGTGCAGTTTGGTGGGCAAACTCCACTAAACCTTGCGGCAGATTTAAAGAAAGCTGGCGTTAATATCATAGGCACATCGCCAGAAAGTATTGCACGTGCAGAAGATAGAGATGACTTTTTACAAATGGCTAACAAGCTAAACCTAAAGCAACCTCCGGGGGGCATGGCAACATCTATTGAAGAAGCTATCGAAATCGTTAAAAAGGTTGAATACCCTGTTTTAGTTCGTCCATCGTTCGTACTTGGTGGGCGTGCAATGGTTATTGTCTATAACGAAGAACAACTTAGAAGATTTGTTGGCGAAGCAGCTATCGTTGCAGAAGGCAAACCTGTACTTATCGACCACTTTTTAGAAAACGCTATCGAGGTAGATGTCGACTTTATTTCTGACGGTACAAACACTGTTATCGGCGCTATCATGCAACACGTTGAGCCTGCTGGCATACACTCTGGCGACTCGGCATGTTCTATACCGCCACGCAACCTTAGCGACGCTGTTATGGATAAAATTAGAAAACAATCTACTGCACTAGCTAAAGAGCTTGATGTTTGCGGACTTATCAACATACAGTTTGCTGTGAAGAACGAAGAAGTTTACGTTATCGAGGTAAACCCTCGTGCATCTCGTACAGTTCCTTTTGTAAGTAAGGCTATCGGCGTTCCGCTAGCTAAAAAAGCTGCACTATGTATGGTTGGCAAAACGCTTCCAGAGCAAAACTTTACGAAAGAAGTTTCAATCCCATATACTGCTTTTAAGGAGGCTGTGTTCCCGTTCTCAAAATTTCCGGGCAACGATATAACTTTATCGCCAGAGATGAAGTCTACAGGCGAAGTTATGGGTATAGATTACGAAAGCGGTATAGCTTACTTGAAATCACAAATGGCTGCAAACGACTCTGTTCCAACATCTGGCAACATATTCCTCGCAATCCGTGATGAAGATAAACAAGAAGCATTACCATACATCAAACAGCTTGCAGATATGGGCTTTCAGCTATACTGCACTAGCGGTACAGGTGCTTTATTATACGAAAATGGCATACAATGTCATGCTGTATTTAGAATATCGCAAGGTCGCCCAAGCGTGCTAGATTTACTTAAAGAAGGCAAAATCCAATGGATTGTAAACTCGCTTGAGCCGGGCGCAACTGCTAGGGAAGACGACGTCATGATGCGTTCAGGCGCTGTTTTAGCATGTACACCTATCACAACAACACTCGAAGCGTTCAGGATAGCTGTTGAAGGCTTGAAAAATAACGATTTCGAGGGACGTATGGAAGTTTATAGCATACAAGAATATCATAGAGTTTTACAAAATAAAACTAACTCATAATATATGAAAGTCGCAGTCTTATGTGGTGGTGGAGAGTTACCAAAGCTCTCTATCACCGCACTACTCAACCAAAATATCGAAACAGTAGCAATAGTTTTTGATGATGAAAAACTAGCAACGGAAATACGTGGTTTAGTTGATACAGTCTATTGCGAGCATATCGGCAAAGTTGGCAAAATCTTATCATTAGTCAAAAAAGAGAAAGCAACACACGTGTTTATGGTGGGTAAAGTACATATTAATGTGCTAGAGGGCAAACTTCGCCCAGACTTCTTAGCAGTTCGGTTGCTACTGACGTTGAAAGAACGCACAACTAACGCTATTATGCTCACTTTAATAAACGAGTTTAAAAAGAACGGTATCGAAACGCTAGACCAATCAGTAATATTAAGCGGAATTTTATCAAATAGTGGCGTGTTTACAGATGAAAAACCGACTGATGATATGCTTGATACTGTGAAATATGCTTACCAAGTAGCGTTGACATCAAGCGTGTTAGATGTGGGGCAAACAGTTGTCGCAAAAGATAGTAAAATAGTAGCAATCGAGGCGGCAGAAGGCACAGATAAAGCTGTTGCACGTGGTTGCGAGTTAGCTAATGGCGGTGCAATAGTTGTAAAAGTTGCTGGCGCTAAAGATGATAACAGGTTTGACTTACCAACAGTTGGGCTAGATACACTAAAAATTATTGCAAAAAATGGCGGTAAAATGCTTGCGATAGAAAGCGGTTTGACAATTGTTGTAAATAAAGACGAATGTATAAAATTTGCTAACGATAACGGGCTGATATTCATGGCGTTCGACAAAAACGAGATGGGGAAGTAAGCTTTACTTTTTATAGATGTTAATTGTAAAGTTATTAGCGAGATAAAATATCTTGCCAATTACTTGGAAAACCAATATGTTTTAGTACGATACTAGCTTTGTACTTATCCATTAAATCTATAAAGCCATTTAGAAATTCTGATTGCCATTTTTCGTTACAGTTATAAACACTTTTCAGTGATAGAATTTGTGCAAAAAGCGATCTATCTTTATATGAGCTAAAATCTTTTGGCAGTTGTGGTATAGCTGAAAATATCCAAAAATACAAGCGTGAGTAATGTGCTGTTTTATTGCGTAATTCCGTCAAACAACGTAAGCAGCTTTCAAGAACAGTAAAATTTACTCCGCAATATTTTGCAACTTTCTTTTTATCGGCTATTTTCATGTTTGCAAAAAATTTCGACATTTGCCCAAAAGAGAAATATTCAATTAATACCCACAGCGGTATTTTACGATTATATTTAGTGATGTGATGGCGTATATCTGCATTACGCTTATTATTTTTAATACAATCAACAATTAATTGTTGCTGTGATTTAAAATATGGTAAAGATGTATCAAAATTATTAATATCTTCATAACCTAATGCACCATACTCTAGCGTATGTATATAAGCAATTTGAGCTTTTAAACTACATTCAATGTGATTAATAGCAGAGTGAATTAAAGATTGTAATTATTTGTCGAAATTGTATATTTGTACGATTTTTGACAAAGACACATTATTGCAATTATCTTTACTTGACATGAAAGGTAGCCAATAAGCTGATAATCTATAATAGTTTACA
>CAYJIW010000054.1:0-3722 GCA_964370335.1 uncultured Deferribacteraceae bacterium | reverse complement strand
GGATAAGTTTTGTGTGACTTAATCATAATAAAAAAATGTCCCCCTCTGGGGCACGATACTTACACAAAATAAGCACTAAGTGCGAGGGGGTCCTGTTAAATATAATTTACAGAACGTTATACATTATGTCAAGTATTTATTGTGTAATTGATAATTGCAATCATTTATTCTAAGTAGCGGTGTAAAAGTTAGAATTATTAAAAATATATCACACACGTACAATACCCGTTAATAGTATAATCACAATAATTTTTAGGTATTTTTTAAGCGTTTATGAATATCTTCAATAATTTTAGGCATTACTTCGTTTATGTAACGTTCTTTCTCGAATGGTTCTTCGTCGTTCATAAGTATAATATTTCACTTACTTTTCCTCTACCATTGTTAAGTATTTTGCTGTATGATATGCTCACATAATAGCGGTGAGGGTTGATGGCTACACATAACAAAATTGACGCTACAGATTTGCAAAATGCTCCTATTGCGCTTTCGTTTAGGGCGTATCTTGTGCCAGCGATGCTTGGCATGGTTATCAAAGCACTCTATATCATTATTGATACTATCTTTGTTGGTCGTGGTGTTGGCTCTATCGCTATTGGCGCTATGGCGATGACTGTCCCGTTTTTCTCTATCTTTACTGCTGTTACGCTCACTATCGGTATCGGTGGTGCTACTCTCATGGCTATCTCACGTGGTAAGGGCGATAACGCTACAGCACAAAAATTGTTTGAGCAATCTATTCTACTTATCACTATTATGGAAATTATCCTCATATCACTAGGCATAGCGTTTTTACCGCAACTTATCAGCCTTATGGGCGCTACTGGCGAGCTTGCATCGCTTACTTACGATTATATGATAATCATGTTGCCATTCTTTTTTATACATGGCTTATCAATGATTGTCGTATCTTTTGTACGTAACGATAGCAACCCCAGATTAGCCATGTATGCAATACTTTCATCAGCTATCATCAACATCATTTTAGATTATATTTTTATATTTCCGCTAAATATGGGCATAAAAGGCGCTGCACTTGCAACTGGCATATCGCAAATGGTTACACTTGCAATCATTCTTTACCACTTTAAGCTTAAAAGTGGCGTGCTTAGATTGAAACGCTTTATTCCAACTTTCACATATACTAAGTCGATTATCAACATTGGTTTACCAACACTTTTTGTCGAATCAACTACAGCGATAACGACTATTGCGTTTAACAAAGTTATCCTCGCAAACTATACTGATTTACACGTCGCTGTGTACGGCATTATCAACAACGTCGGATTGTTTGTGTTGTTTCTGCTTGTTGGTGTAGGGCAAGCGTGCCAGCCTATTATTAGCTATAACCACGGCGCAAATAGAAAAAACCTCATTTTAGAAACTGTCAAACTAGGTCAAATCGTTGCAATATCTATCGGTGTAGTGACTATGGTTGTTATGTTTGTTGCATCAAGTCTAGTTGCTAGCATGTTCACAAAAGACGATAAACTATTGATAGAGCTATCGTCTTATGCGTTAAAGGTGTACTTTATAGCAACGCCTATTATGGGATTTAATGCAGTTATCGCATCGCTATTCCAATCTGTGGGGCAACCTTGGAACGCAACAATTATTTCAATATTACGTGGTTTTTTATTTGTTGTGCTAGGGTTGTTAGTGCTTCCAATATATATTAACGAAACTGGTGTTTGGGCAAGTGTTTTGTTTGCAGAGTTGCTAACTATCTTTGTTAGTGTTTATATGTTGATGAAATATATTAATCGCTAGATATAAATGAAAAAGCCCTGAACGAGTCAGGGCAAATTATTAATTAATTTTTTCGGATATTAGTTTTTTCGTTTCGTCTAGCGATAACACTTTTCCAGTTGAAACGACTTCTTCGTTTATCACTAATGCTGGTGTCGACATAACACCATATTCTGCAATCACTGCCAAATCTGTTATGTGTGCAACTTCATAATCTAAACCTAGTTGCTTTACCGCATCTAAAACTACTGCTTCAAAATCTGTACATTTTTTGCAACCAACGCCTAACACTTTGATAACTTTATCAAAATCAACAACATCATCGCTTTTAGCACTTGGTGTACCACAGCCACCAGCACCACAACCACATGATGAAAATAGTTTCCTATCGCCTAAATTGAATATCATTCATTTCTCCTTAAAATCCTAGATAGAACATGTAAAGCCCTATCAGTAATATAAAAAATCCCATAATTATTTTTATCCAGTTGCTAAATTTGCCATACTTTTCGTCGGCGCTCATCTTTTGCACAAGCCCAACAGAAGTACCAGCAACAACGGCTAATGCGCCATGCCCTATCGAGTATATCAATAACAACACTACGCCCCAAACAATGCTACCTTTACCAGCAACTAGCGCTAGCAACACTATTAATACAGGTGTTGAACACGGTGATGAAAATATCCCACCTAATATACCAGCGACGAAAGCACCGACAAACCCTTTGCGTTTACTTTTTGAAATCATGTGTGTAGACGGTATAAATTGGAACAATTCCCACGTTTGTAACGCCATCATAACCATTAACATGCCTAAGATGATATACCACCAGCTACTAGCGCTGCTCATCATACTACCTGCGAACGATGCCGCAACACCTAGCGATGTAAACGTAATTCCAGAACCTACTGCAAACGTGAGCGACAACCAAAACGCTTTTTTTGTATCTTTATTAGATGTACCACCGACAAAGCCAACAACAAGTGGTATTGTGGATAGCGAGCAAGGCGTCAACGATGTCAATATACCAGCGACAAGCGCAAGCAACGGTGCAAGCCACAAGCTATTTTGTATCAGTAGACTAAGAGTATCAAGCCATTCAGTAACCATTAATTAACGCCCATATCTGCAAGAATTAATCTCATTTGTGCTTCAGTAAGTCCGCCTTGGTGAGCAGTCATAACGAGTTCATCGCCACCTTCGTTTTTAAAGCCTTGAAATCCCATAATTTTTTGTAGTACTTCTTGGCTAGGTACGTATGCCGAACCATCAGCATTAAAGAAAACTTGTGTAGGCAACACAGTAACAGGAAAACCTTTAGAAGATTCAGGATACTCCCACACATCAACGAAGTGTATGCGTGCTTTTTCTTGCATTTCACCATTAAGTTTAACTAAAACAGGCGCCATTTCTTTACATGGGATACATGAATCTGCACCAAAATCAATAATAATAGGCATATTACTAGCGACCATTTCTTCCATATTTATTTTAGTCATATATAGCGGATAAGCCGCATCAGAATTATACTTTGCGCCATTACTTTGTGTAGACTTAAGCCCCCACATAATACCAACAGCAATAAATATCACAAATACAATAACAATTCTCAACGATTTCTTGTTCATAATACACTCCATACATTAATCAGTTTTGATATGATTAGTATATACTTAAAATTTAAAATGTCAATACGAAATTTCAAGAAGTATTGAAATGACGTTCAGGCGATAACGTAATAATCGCTTATTTTGCTTTGCTACATTGTAGCGTGTGGCTACGCTCAGAGGTCATTGCGAATTGAGCGTTAGCGAAATGTGGCAATCCATAACAACTTACTATAGCATTAATGCTAAATTGTAGATATTAGTTACAATTATAAGTTAATGTTATTTTGTGTTATTATAACGACCCGTTTTTTTTAACAAGGTGCAACACTCCGTTACTGGAACATATAACCACTCGTCTTTCG
>CAYJIW010000053.1:0-12383 GCA_964370335.1 uncultured Deferribacteraceae bacterium | reverse complement strand
TTCCCTGTACCGCCATCAACTTAGATATTTTACACCCTGCTTTTTGCAGGGTTTTTTATTGTCAAAAGTACAGGAATTGAAGCTGACGACCGCCGACCGAATAGGGAGGAATAGTAATCAGGACGATTTCGACAGGTTGTCAGCACGGCTTTTTTAAGCTTGCAGGACGCAAGTGCGAAAAAAGCAATTCCCTGTACCGCCATCAATTATTAATTACACAACTCGCTTTCAAGGCGAGTTTTTTTATTGTCAAAAGTACAGGGATTGAAGCTGTCAACCGTCGACCGAATAGGATGAATAGTAATTAGGACGATTACGACATTTATCGCCACTATTTCCTTGTGAGTGTAGCATATATATGTTAGTATATGTTATGTGATATTTATAAAAAAATAGGGGGTCTGTCATGAAATTTTTTAGTAATGTACTTTTTATTGTTCTGCTTTCATCTACGCTTTCTTACGCACAACAAATAGATCTTTATAGTGGTGATAAGTTTCTAGGGTGCGTGAATTGTAATAAGTCTTCAGCAGACTCAATATGCAATAAATATGGTAAATATGGTAGCCCTTATTCTCAGGAGTCTATTTTTAATAAGCATACTACATATGGCTACAGGAACAATCCGCTTAGCCCTTGGAATGATTTATCGATTTCTAATGATGTGCCAGCATTAGTTGCTAAAAACGGAATGTTTTACGGATATTTTACCATAAACGATTTCAGAAGCAGGAGAGTCAAATTTTCAGATGAGCTAAGGGAAATGTATGATTTAGCAGATGGCGACTTAAAAAAAGTGCAAGAATTATTTTGCGAAAACATCAAACAACGCAAATTCAAGCCCCGTTAAGTCAAGTGAGTTGTCAGTTGTTGAGTTGCGTTAATATAGTTTAATAAACGATAGTTAGTTTCCTAGCTGTCGTTTTTTTTGTTGTGTAGTTGTTGATGATTGCATACTTGCGAATATGTGAAAAATAATATAGAATGGTATTGAATTATGGAGGCATGTATGGCTGATGTATCATTAGGTTTTGAGAACGAATTATGGGCAATGGCAGACAAGATGCGCGGTCGTATGGGCGTAAAGGATAGCGAGTATGGCAATGTTGTATTAGGTCTGCTATTTTTGAAATATATTTCTGATAGTTTTTATGAGCGTTATAACGAGTTGAAGTCTGAGGGGCTAGACTTGGAAGAAGAGCGTGACGAGTATACATCGGAGGGTATCTTTTTTGTTCCGCCATCTGCTCGTTGGGATTTTATAAAGAATAGCGCAAGGCAAATTGAAATTGGTCAGATTATTGACGATGCAATGGTGACTATCGAGCGTGAGAACGACTCATTAAAGGGTATTTTACCAAAGCAGTATGCAAGGCAAGAGATAAACAAAGTTGTGCTTGGTGAGCTTATAGATTTATTTTCTTTCAATGTTGGCGGTAAGGATGCGAAGCAACAAGATACGTTAGGGCGTGTTTATGAGTATTTCTTAGGTTTATTCGGTGCAACTGGTGGCGAAAACTATACTCCAGCGTCGATTGTTAAATTGCTTGTAGACATGATAGAGCCTTACGAGGGCAGAGTTTACGACCCATGCTGTGGTAGTGGTGGAATGTTTGTCCAATCTGCACGTTTTGTATCGGAGCATCACGGGCGTATTGATGGCATTAGTATATATGGTCAAGAGTCGATAGCGGAAACTTGGCGTTTATGTAAGATGAACCTTGCTATACGTGGTTTAGATGGCAACATCGGCACAGAGAATGCCGACACTTTCACACGTGACATGCATAAGACGTTGAAAGCTGATTATATTTTAGCTAATCCACCGTTTAATATAAAGGATTGGGGTGCGGAGCATTTGCAAGAAGATGTACGTTGGAAATATGGCACGCCACCATCAGGCAATGCGAACTATGCGTGGATATCGCACATAATACACAAGTTATCAAGTAAGGGTGTAGCGGGGTTTGTGCTTGCGAACGGCTCTATGAGTACGACAACCACGCAAGAATCGGCAATCCGCAAAGCAATTATAGAAAATAATTTAGTAGATTGCATTGTGACATTGCCACCTAACTTATTTTATAACGTTTCTATCCCTGTGTGTTTATGGTTTATAAGCAAGTCGAGAGATAACCGCAAGGATAAAATATTGTTTATAGATGCACGCAATATGGGCGAGATGGTAACACGCAAACATAGGGTGCTGAAAGAGAACGAAATAGCAAAAATATGCGAAACGTATCACACATGGCGTGACGGTGGCGAGCATAGCGACACACTAGGCTTTTGCAAGAGTGCCAACATAGAAGAAGTGAGGGAGAACGAATATATCTTAACACCCGGCAGATATGTAGGCATAGAGCAACAAACAGACGACGGCGAACCATTTAGCGACAAAATGACACGCCTAACAAGCGAACTATACGCAATGTTTGATGAAAGCCACAAACTAGAAACCGAAATAAAAGAACGATTAGGGAAGATAAATGGGTATTAATGATGAATAGTTGGCGACATGTTACATTAGCAGACTTAGGGGAAATAGTTGGAGGAGCAACACCCTCAACAAAAGTTACTGATTATTACAATGGAGAAATAGCATGGCTTACTCCAAAAGATTTATCAAACTATCAGGATCGCTATATATCAAAAGGCGAACGCTCAATAACTCAGGTTGGGCTAGATAATTGTTCAGCAAAATTATTGCCAAAAAATACTATTTTATTTACATCAAGAGCCCCTATAGGCTATGTTGCAATAGCTAGCAACACAATGTGTACCAATCAAGGATTTAAAAGTATAATTCCAAATTCAAGTACAGATTATATGTTTTTATACTACTTACTGAAATATAATAAAAACAACATTGAAAGTATGGGAAGTGGAACAACATTTAAAGAAGTTTCAACTGCAACTATGAAAAAAATAAATGTGTTTGTTCCACCATTAGCGGAGCAGAAAGCAATAGCAGATACTTTATCATGCCTTGATGATAAGATAGAGCTTAACAATAAAATAATCAAAAACCTTGAAGAACAAGCACAAGCTATCTTTAAAAATTGGTTTGTAGATTTTGAGCCATTCGGTGGAAAAATGCCAGAAGATTGGAGAATGGGAACGTTAGGGGAATGCATTGATTTATTTGATAATCAAAGAATTCCATTATCCAGTAGAGAAAGACAACATATGGAAAAAATATATCCATATTATGGGGCAACCTCAATATTGGATTATGTAGATGATTATCTTTTTGATGGGACTTATATACTATTTGGTGAAGATGGAACTGTTTCAACATCAAATGGCTGTCCAATACTACAATATGTATGGGGCAAGTTTTGGGTTAATAATCATGCACATGTTTTACGTCCTAAAAATACTTTTAGCATTGAAGCTCTTTATATGTTTTTGAAAAACACTAATGTTGAAGCTGCTATTACAGGGGCAGTACAATTAAAAATAAATCAAAATAATTTAAAAGCATTACCGTTGTTAATTGCAACTGACAATATTATATTAAATTATAACGATATAATAAAACCATTATTCTCTAAAATTAGAACACATACAACTGAAATTGCAAAACTCGCACAACTACGTGACACGCTACTCCCTAAGTTGATGAGTGGCGAAGTAAGAGTGCCTTATGAATGATAATTTTACAGATTATGCAATGTTGATTAATGCAATAAATAGTATATCTACTGTACGTGATTATGACTGGTATTTGCTAGGTATTACTTTTGGCAGTATTGTCGTTTCATTGGTTGCAATATGTTTAACGTTTTTAATATATAAAAGACAAACAAAATTAATGGAACAGCAAACAAAAATATCAGAACAACAAACTCATTTAGCACAACAACAAAACGATATTGCGTTATTTGATAAAAGATTTGATAACATGCAAGTTGTAAAAATATTTATTAATAATATCAATAACCATGTAATTACTTTTACATGTGCTAAAGCGTATATAAACTGTTACACAGATATAGAAAAAGCACATTTACATTACGCAATGATATTTAATTCAATAGATAGTTGTAAGATTATGGAAGGTCGAGTGCCTCTTTCCATTAGTGAAATACATCAAAGAAGCCTTTACGGAACTATCAAACTACGAGATTGCTTAGAAGTATTGAAGTTTATTTATCCTCTATCAACAAATGAATTATTAATGATAGAAGAACTTGAAGGTAATTTAACAAAACTGTTAGATAGCCTCCTGCGTGAAAACTTTGCAGAATACTATAGAATATTTGAAACTATCGCAAATAATAAAAAATATATTAATTTTCATGCTGAAATTCAATCAAAGCTAAGAATTATCAAATCTGAAGAAAGTAAGCACTTTTTTTGTAGTAATACAAATACAGGAACTGGGAATGACTAAACTTTGGGCTAAAATACCAACAGAAATTAAAACAATAGTAGAAGTATTTGCACTCACACTTTTATTTATTGTGGGTGCTAACATCATTATAGCTATTTTTACTGAAAATGGTTCTAATACTCTTGCTGATGTATCAAGTGTTGTTTTAACTGCTGTTATCGTATACATTACTATTAGCAATAACAAGAAAACAACTAGGCTACAAGAAGATATAAAAGAAAGTAATGTATTAGTTGCATATAAAACGCAAATATTGGAGATATTTAACTTATTTTTAAGACATATTTATTTGTTACACTTTGATACAGAATTTTTGGCAAATAAAGATGTACATTATATTAATATAACAAAAAAAATATACCAAGTACAAGATTACTTGTATAGTTTGTCGGTATCATTAAAACAAATTGATGTAGTTTTTAAAAATGATGAAGTCATGAGAAAAATGCTTTATGATAAGCATAATGTAATTCAGATGCTCTCTCTTGAATTTATTAACATTCAAAACATAATAAATGATAAAAGAACGTCTCATATGATAGAATATATTGAAACGCGTGATAATATTAGTAGTCAGATTAATGCTACTATGTCTGCTATGGATGGAGCATTTTTTCGTGAAGAATTAATTTTATCGGCTCAACGACAGTTTCAAAATGATGTTTATGCTCTTTTAGAATCTAGGCTTTGGGAAAACAGTAAGAGCCAAATAGATAGTTTCTTTGCTTATGATAATTATGGAAAGCATTTTGAGCCATATTTAAGTTTAAAAAACTTAAATGAACCAAAAATTTAGTACGGTTATTATTATGAAACGTAACATGGACTTAGTAAGAGAAATACTTTTAGAAGTTGAAAAATTAAACGATGGCGAGTCAACACATGCCTCAAGTTTGAATATCGAAGGTTATAGTAAGGAAGAAATTGCGTATAATGCTTATATTATGTTGCAAAAAAATCTAATATACGGGCATTTAATGCATATGGAGCAAGTTGGGCGTGTGCCACCTTTTTATATAAGTGATTTAACTTGGGATGGACACGATTTTTTAGATGCATGCCGAGATAAAACACGTTGGGAAAAAGCAAAAGGCATTTTTGACCAAGTTGGTGGTGTATCTTTTGATGTCGCAAAAAATGTACTAATAAACTTGGCTACAGATGCTGTAAAAAACATAATGTAGGATCAGAAAATGTCAAAATTAACAAATACATTTAAGAAACACCCTTATTCGTACTCTATACTGACTTTCGTAATCATATTTTTAGGTACTCACGCAATCTATAGATTATATGAAGGAGATAAATCCTCAATATTTATTGGATTGAGTGAATTAATTGCTATTATATTTATAGCTATAATCGGAATTGAGAATAGTGAAGAACTTGAGCAATCCCAGAAAAAACAAAACGAGCAAATTATTACACTACAAAAAGATATAAAACAACTTACTGAAGAGAATAACAAAAAAAGTATTGAGTTACAAAAGCAAATACATAATGATAATGTAAATATTGCTTACTTGAGTAGGTATTTAGAAATATATAATGCATACTGTGAGTTTGGAAAGGTATTAGCACCTGACAGGGCTTTTGATAGTTTTGATTTGAAATCAACCTCTATAAGCAGCAAATTTGAGAAACTTGACCAATTTTATGAATATACAGGAATGCTTAGTAAGAATGCAAAATTCTACTTTAGAAATGATAAAAAATTTATAGATACACTATTAAAACTAGATGAAGAATTACTTGAGCTTTGGGATGAATTTAAGTCAATGCAACTAGAAATATATGATTTAAGACAAAAAATACACATTAAAAATAATCAAATAACAACAAGTAGAACAGATAATTATAAAATGTTTTTATATGAGTGTGACAAAATTATAAATAAATATGATTGGAAGAATAAAATGTTTAACTTAAATGAGTCACTATTTAACGGTGACTTTACAAAACACTTTGAACAATACATAAAACCAGCAATTAAGGACTATCCACATGCAAATACTAAACGAGCATACACTTGAGTGTACAACTATAGAATACTTTCAAGATATGGGCTATGAAACTGCTGTCAAGCTCTCGCCTGATGAGCCTTGCCCAGAACGTGCCTCGTTTAGTGATGTGATATTGAAAGATAGGCTATTACATGCGCTTGCTGTCCTTAACCCTAATTTATCCACCGATAACATAAACGAAGTCTACAGAAAACTTAGCTACATAGACGGAATATCTGCCGTGCAACGCAACAGAAACTTTCATGAAATGCTTGTAAACGGTGTTACTGTTCAATACCGAGATAGCGAAAACAACATCAGGCATACACAAGCAAAGATAATCGACTTTGACAACCCAGAGAATAACCATTTCTACGCTGTGCAACAGTTCATCATCAAAGAGAAAGAAACGAAGATACCAGATATTGTCGTGTTTATTAACGGGCTACCAATAATCGTTATTGAGCTTAAAAACCTAGGTAACGAAAATGTCAACATCAATAACGCATATAACCAAATACAAACATATAAAAACGCTATCCCGTCGCTATTCGACTATAACGAACTTATCGTAATATCTGATGGGATTAATACACGCATAGGTACTATCACATCAAACTTTGAACGCTTTACAGCATGGAAAACTATTGACGGCGAAAGTATCGCATCTAAACATATTGAGCCACTCGACGTGCTTATATACGGAGCGTTCAAAAAAGCAACCCTATTACAACTCATAAAAAACTTTACCACATTTGAAACTGATGGCGAAAATACATATAAAAAAGTGGCAGGCTACCACCAATACTACGCTGTAAATAAAGCCATTAATGAAACAGAACGAGCTGTCAAAGAAAGTGGCGATAGAAAAATCGGCGTAATGTGGCATACTCAAGGTAGCGGAAAAAGTCTTTCAATGGTTTTCTACGCTAGCCAACTTGTGCAAAATATCAACTTGCAAAACCCTACTATCGTTGTTGTGACAGATAGAAACGACCTTGACGGACAACTATTTTCTACATTTGCAAACAATATGGCACTTATAAGAACTGAACCAAAACAAGCAACTAGCCGTGCAGAACTACGCAAATTGCTTGAAAATAGAGAAAGTGGCGGAATTATTTTTACAACTATACAAAAGTTTGCACCTGAAGAAAATAAAGATACGCTACCAGTATTATCAAACCGCAAAAATATCATCATTATCGCTGATGAAGCGCACCGCACACAATACGGATTTGATGCAAAAATCAAACAATCTGATGATGCCGCTATAATAAAATTTGGCTATGCAAAATATATGCGTGATGCATTGCCTAACGCCTCATACATCGGGTTCACAGGTACACCAGTTGAGCTTGTCGGCAAAAATACAAAAGATATATTCGGCAACTACATAGACATATACGATATGACACGTGCTGTCGATGATGGAACAACCGTTAAAATATACTACGAAAGCAGACTTGTTCCACTTGAACTATCAGAAGAACTAAAAGACACTATAAACGACGAGTTCCACGAAATTACAGAATATCAAGAAGAAACAGAACAAGAAATGCTTAAAAGCAAATGGAGTAGGCTTGAAGCTATCGTCGGCACTTCCGAACGTATAAAAACTATTGCTCAAGACATCATCACGCACTTTGAAGATAGGCAACTTGCACAAGAATATGACGGCGGAAAAGCCATGATTGTATGCATGAGTAGACGTATCGCTATCGAGATGTACAAAGCAATCACAGCTATTAAGCCTGATTGGCATAGCGACGATACATTGAAAGGGAAAATCAAAACAGTTATTACTGGCTCGTCATCTGACCCTAACGATTGGCAACCGTTTATTGCTACTAAACAAACTAGAGAACAAATAGCCAAACGAATGAAAAATGTTGATGATGAACTACAAATTGCTATCGTCTGCGATATGTGGCTTACTGGGTTTGATGTGCCTAGTATGCACACAATGTACATAGATAAGCCGCTTAGCGGTCACAACCTAATGCAAGCTATCGCACGTGTAAATAGAGTGTTCAAAAATAAACATGGTGGGCTTGTTGTCGACTATATCGGACTTGCTGAACACCTCAAGTTTGCACTATCAAAATATACCGATAACGATAGAAAAAACCAAAACGCAAACGCTAACCCAGAAGATGCGAAAAATATTTTTATCGAAAAACTAACAGTCATAAAAGAGCTACTACATAATATTGACTATAGCAACTTTTACACTGCTACCCATAAAGAAAAATATAATATCATCATGCAAGTGACAGATTTTGTACTAGGGCTAGATGAGGAACATAAAAAACTATACGTGCAATCAGTTACAGAGCTTACAAAAGCGTTCTCGCTCTGCTCATCAATATTATCAGAAAAACAACAACTTGATACTACGCTACATAAACACATCAAAGCGATAATCGTTAAGCGACTTGACGAAGCTAACGAAAAGAAAACTACATCGCAACTAGATGCTGAAATTAACCAACTTATATCAAAATCAATCTCATCTGGCAAAGTGGAAGATATATTGCAACTAGCTGGCGTGGAAAGACCTGATATATCAATACTTTCTGATGAGTTTATGAACGAAGTAAGAAACATTAAACATAAAAACTTAGCAATCGAACTGTTAAAACGCTTGCTAAAAGGCAATATAAAAGCAATGCAACGCTCTAACCTAGTGCAAGCAAAAAACTTTTCCGAACTGCTGGACCAAGCTATACAAAAATATCTGAATAGAACCGTTGACGCTACAACAGTCATCATAGAACTTATTGATATGGCACATAAATTTAATGATGCTCAACAACGTGGTGAAGAAACAGGACTAACAGAAGAAGAACTCGCATTTTATGACGCTTTATCCATGAATGCATCAGCAAAAGAATTAATGCAAGATGAAACGTTAAAAATTATTGCAAAAGAGATTGCAAAAACTATTAAACAAAATATCCAACCTGATTGGACTATACGTGAACGCATACAAGCAAAAATGCGTTCCGAAGTTAGGCGATTGCTTAAATTTTATAAATATCCGCCTGATGCTGAAAAAGGGGCTATAGATATTGTACTTGCTCAAGCAAAACTTATGTGTGAAAACGAGGTGGCTTAACCCCTCCCATTTACATCACATCAATATTTTTTGAGTTTCTATTTACTTTTTAATAAAAAAGATATATTGTTGCGTTAATTCATATGTGCAAGAGGTAATGCAATGAAATTCTTATTTTCAAAAAAGCTATATGTATTTCTTACTATTAGCTTATCTATACTTGTTTATGGTTGTCAAAACCCTGATACAAACAATAATCTTAACGATAACGGCACTGGTAACTCTGGTGGTAGCGGTACTGAACAGCCTGGTGGCGATGGCAGTGGCAACACTGGCGGTGACGGCGATGGCAACACAGGTGGTGGCACTGAGGGGCCTGCTACATGTCCAGAGGGGTATATATTCGATAGCAACAATATATGTGTTTTAATACCACCTGTTACGGATAGTGTTTGTGCAGATGGTTTTATTTTCAATACAGTATCACAAAGTTGCGTTTTAAGTCCAACTATTGAGCCAACGCCAAATTCTTGTTTGCCGGGCTACAAAGATAATGGTGCAGGTTGTATATTTGACACAAGCATACCTGCCGTTGATTGTGAGCCGGGATTTATCCCAACAATTATTGGTACTTGCGTTCCTGCTAGTGGTACTGGTGGTGGTACTGGTAGCGGTTCCAGCAGTGGTTCTGGTAGTGTTGAATGTCCTGATGGATACAAAGCCGATGGTATAGGTGGCTGTACATTTGATGTTAGTAATCCGCCTAGTCCGTCAATTCCTGATGGTTCAAGCATGAGTGAATACAGGCCAAAAGATGTTATTAGTTACGCTAACTACGACATTAACGGTAATTATCGTAGCACGGGTAATAATCTTAGCTATGGCGAGTTGACTGGTAGGGTACAATTTATCCAATCACACACGAGCGAACCTAATAAAAACGAACAACTATATAAACCAAACATAGTAGCTGAAAGAGATGCGTTGCTTGTATTTATGCCAACTGACGACACCAAGGATAGCGTTGTTAGCGTGCAAGCAAAAGTTTACATTAATGGTGCTTTAATGAGCGATACTAGCTTAAATGCGCCTATTAACTTTTTACGTTCAAACAACTCTCCTACACATAATAGCGAGGTAATTTATTCAAATAATGCATGGTCTACTACTTTGCCATGGTCAGTTGTGAAAAGCGGAATGAGTATAGAATTTACAGCCAAAACATCAGCTGATACAGAGCTAGAAGGCGGGCTTTCAAAAGACGATATAGATATAGACTATCCTGTTCATGCAGTAGCACATTTTATTAGATTAGGTATGCTATCACCAAGCACAACAGATGGTACAAGCGATATGTTAGAAGACCCAGCTAGAGCAATGGCTGATTACTTCCAAACAGTTCCGCTAACGACATATACTAACGCTACGTATGATAATGTCACATTAAGACGTGTTATGCTATCTAGCGGTGTTATTTACGATATGGACTCGCCTAACATCAATAAGCGATATAGCCCAACAGAAGGCAGTACATTTGGTGGCGATATGCGTGGCGATGTTGGTAAATCACAAGTTAGTGTTGGCGTAAACTTAGCAAATACAGGCTATCCAAGCTGGAATATGTCACAAAGCTATCATCGCAATAATTATCTTGTTACAGTTCACTTAAATCAAGGTAGGTATTTAAACTATGTTAAAGACCCTGTTACTGAGCAACAAGTCCCTGTACAAGTACCAGAAGGTAACGATTGGAACTTGAATGATTATACTAGCATAAAAAGGCACGGGCTTAGCGGTGGCGGCGGTATAATGACACTTAAAAGCACTACTGGTAACGAGTTTAGTCATGAAATGGGGCATGGGTATGGTTTAGGGCATTACGTTAAACCAGAGAGATCAGCAGATTATTGGATGCGTCACCATGCAGATACTGGCTGGGCTTACGATGCATACAATAATAACATGCGTGCTAACTACAGCTGGACAAAAAATACAAATGCAGAGGGTGCTGCAAGCAGGTTCTTAGGAATTTATAACTATATATTTGATACAATGTCAGGTGGAACAAGTGATTTAGGCACAGGCACTATTACTAAATATACATTCATGACACCATATACAGCATACTTATCACAACTATATTTGCTACGTAGTTTCCCTATAGCTGTTGATAAATCATTATCAGAGACTGGCTACGTAAAATGGGATCTTGCTTTACAAAAATATGCTAATTACCATGCAAAGAATACATACGCGAGTTATTACGGTGTATATAATAGTAACCCATATATGCCATATAAAAAAGGTATCCCTGTTGTTACTATATTAGGTGCGTATATACCAGACCATAACGGTGCAGAAGGTAACGCTGCCGCTAGTGCAGATAACGACGGCAACGGTGTAGTTGATAATAATGATAGAGCAGTACTATATCCGGGATTTGTTACTAACTGGGGTAACGTATTCCATTTCCCTGAACCATTATCAAGCGGTCCAGCGATTTGGCTAGAAGTTAACTATGCAAACAATACAACGAAAAAAATAGCGGTAGGTGCAGGACGTCATAATGTTATGATGCCGGCTAACCAGATACACATTTACATAGACGCTAGCGATAAGCCTGTAAGCGCAAAACTAATGCTACGCAAAAGCACAAGCGAAACACCTGTTCAGCTAGGCGAAACAATCTCGCTAGATTACCAACGTGCATTAGATATGCCAGAAGCTGTAGTAATTGGTAAAGAGCATGGATATAAGCAAGCAATAGAAAAAGACGTAGAAGTATTGAACGACCTCGCTAAAGATAGCGATTCAAGAGGCGTGTTTGATATTTCAAATATTTATAAGTTTTTGATAAACAGACTTATAGCGCATAACGCTATCGCCCAACTTACCCCACCAGCAAGGTTATACGTAAGTA
>CAYJIW010000052.1:0-12412 GCA_964370335.1 uncultured Deferribacteraceae bacterium | reverse complement strand
TATACTCTGGCACTGATATTTGTGCGTTTGAAGAACCTACGCCAATAATTAGTAATAAAAGTAATACCTTGTATGTAATTTTTATTGCCACAGTTTACCCTCCATAGCGTTTATCCTTTTTAATTCGTTATAGTCAGTTCTATCAATTTTGAGTGGCGAAATTGATATATAGTTCATTTGTAATGCATATTCGTCAGTATCATCTTCGATATTTTCTATATCTCTAAAATCTGATAGCCAGTAATACGGACGATTAAATGGATCATGACGTTTATCATAGTTAACTAAATATGCCTTTTCAGACGTTCTAGTAAACTTGACACCTTTAATGTCGCTACTGCTAACAGCTGGTACGTTAATGTTATATACTATACCGCTTGGTACATCAGTTTTAGATATATGTTTAATAAAGTTTAATGCAAAATTTGCGCTTGTAGTGTATTCAATATTATGAAACCCAGCAAGTGATACAGCGATAGAAGGGATACCGTTAACAACACCTTCAAAAGCACCACCAACCGTACCAGAATATAGCGTATTTGTTGCGTGATTTGGGCCTCTGTTTATACCTGATATAACATAATCTGGCTTAAAATCAAGCAAACTACCAAGTGCAATTTTAACACAATCAGCAGGCGAACCATCAACAGCATATCCGAAATGCTTACCATTTTTTTGCACTTCATCTACCCTTAATGGCGTATGAACTGCTATAGATTGTGATGAGCCACTACGCTCATATGCTGGCGCAACAACTGTCACATCAAATTCACTACTAATCACTTCTACAAGTTTTTGTAAGCCTTCTGCATGTATTCCATCGTCATTTGTAATTAATATTTTCATTATTTGTTTATCTCAATATAAAAATTACTATTAATATATCATATTTTTATAATATTTCATAGTAAAATCATCATTTTTATCTTTATAAATCCTTTATACAGAATTTTAAACGCATATTCAATACTATTTCAAGTATTTTAGCGTTGACAAATATATATCTCTATGTCAAAACTCAATGTATGGAA
This sequence comes from uncultured Deferribacteraceae bacterium, assembly GCA_964370335.1. GTDB lineage: Bacteria > Chrysiogenota > Deferribacteres > Deferribacterales > Mucispirillaceae > CAYJDR01. The sequence goes on along the minus strand of CAYJIW010000052.1, from coordinate 11,381 downwards.
AAAACAAAAATTGCAATTACTGCAGGTGATCCTGCTGGTATTGGCTACGAAATCGCTTGCAAATACGCTATAAATAATGACAATTATGATGTTACTATCATAGGGTATAAAAGCGTTATTAATGATACATTTGATAATATATTAAAATGCGATTTACCTAGCGACATTAAGATATTAGAGCCTGACAATATCGGCAACACCAATATAGAATATGGCAAAACATCTGCACAATGCGGGCTTATGGCATATAACTGTATAAAAGTAGCTGTTGAGCATTGCTTAAACAATACTTTTGATGCAATCGTCACTTGCCCTATTAATAAAAAGTCGCTACAACTTGCAGGTATAACCCATGCTGGACATACAGAAATATTGGCTGATTTATCAAATGTTGATAATGTTTCAATGTTGCTGGTTGGTAGAACTGTTAAAACAATTATAGCAACTAATCATACATCTATTGCTAATATTTCAAATGTTTTATCAGAGCAACTTGTATATAACGCAATAGAAAATGCGCATAACGCTGGCAAATACTTTGGCACATTAACACCTAAGATAGCTGTATGTGGTTTAAACCCTCATGCTGGCGATAGTGGCGCTATTGGCACGGAAGAAATTAACCTTATTCACCCCGCTATAGAAAAAGCTAATAAAAATGATATTGATGCATATGGCGCATACCCTGCCGATACTATATTTTTGAAAGCTAACGAGTGGGATTTTATTATATCAATGTTGCATGATCAAGGTATGGTTGCTGTAAAAATGGATTCATTTGGCGAAGCTGTCAATGTTACACTTAACCTACCTTTCATTAGAACATCAGTTGATCACGGAACTGCATTTGATATTGCTGGTAAAGGAATTGCTAGTTACACTAGCCTAGAAAAAGCTGTCGAACTGGCAGATAAAATGGTAAAATATGATAAATCTTTTAGACGCGTTTAAAAACGAATCAAAATTCACAAAAAAAATATTTGGGCAACACTTTCTTACCAATCAACATATCTTGCAAGAAATTGTTAACGCTACAGATGTCACAAGTGACGATAATGTGATAGAAATTGGACCCGGCTGTGGTGTACTTACACAACTATTTGCAGATACTGGCGCAGAAGTTAGAGCTGTAGAAATAGATAGCGAACTTGCTGAATTTCTTAATAGATACTTGTTTTTCTATAAAAATTTGCAAATTATTAACCATGATGCTTTAACTGTTGATTTTAATAGCATATTTGATAACAAAGAAGTAATTTTTGTTGGTAACCTGCCTTACAATGTATCGGTAAAGTTATTTGAACGTGCTGCGTTTGCCAATAATGCTAAATGCTTAGTTTTTATGTTCCAAAAAGAAGTTGCAGATAGGTTAGCTGCTAAACCTAACTCTAAAACTTATTCATCGCTTTCAGTTTTTACATCTTATATGTTTGATGTTAAAAAAGTACGTGATATTGGTGGTGGCAATTTTTGGCCTAATGCTGGGGTAATGTCTACAGTTCTTAAATTTATACCGAAACAAGTAAAACTATTATCAAAAGATGAAGAACAACCATTTTTTGAGTTTACTAGATTAGCGTTTAAACAAAAGCGTAAAACACTTAGAAACAATTTGAAATCTATTGATAATATTGAAGAAATTATCAAATCAACTGGCTTTAAAGATAGCATACGTGCAGAAGAATTATCTGTAGAAGATTTTATTAAGCTATACAAAGCAATCTATTCTAACTAAAACTTGCATATCTCCTATACTATATGATATATTTTATATTAATACTATAACTATGAGCAAAATTACTTTGAATAAATTTGAATTATCATACATAAATACATCTGAATTTAAAAACATGTCACTTACACTTGACCGTATTGATAATGCACTAAAAGCCATAAACTTTGATGCATTATCACTTGGTAAAGTTATCCATATTGCTGGCACAAACGGCAAGGGTACTACATCGTATTTCATATCACAAATGCTACAGATACATGGATATAAAACTGCCCTCTTTACATCGCCACACATCTTAAATATTAATGAGCGATTATCGTATTGCTTAAACAACATATCTGATGATGAATTTGATAAGTTATACGACACATATGGCAAAATTATCCATGAACATAGCCTATCATACTTTGAGGGTATTTTCTTTATTGCACTTGTTTGGTTTTCAAAGTTAAAACCAGATGTAACGATATTAGAAACTGGACTTGGTGGCACATTTGATGCTACAAACACCAGCTTAATTAACGATAAAATATGCATCATGACTGCTATCAGCCAAGACCATACAAACTTGCTAGGCGAAAACATTTATTCAATAACTAGCGAAAAACTTGGTATAATACGTAATAAAAATGCTGTTTTTGTTGGAGTAAACGAACCTAGCGTTATTGATTACATAAATAAGAATATTGAAAACACTACACAAGTACGAAAAAGTGATTTTGCTAGTAACAATTACCCATATCCTTACAGTGACAATTACGATACTGCAAAAACAGTTGCAAACTATATCGCAAACACTACTATAAACGATATACCAAACTTAAAGCTATTACCATGTAGGCAAGAACGCATTAAGGATAACATCATACTTGATGGTTCTCACAATGCTAGTGGCATATTAAGCTTGATTAAATCAAATATTTCAAACAATCCGTCTGTACTTGTATCTTTCACGAAAGAGCGTAATATTGCTAAACTATTAAAGTTACTTAGTAGCTATTCTAATAATATTGTAGTTACTACTATTCCAGATAACGATAGAAGCATAACGAGTGACGATTTAGATGGTTTACCATACTCATTTAATGCATCACCGTTGGATGCTTTACATAGCATATACGATAACAAACGTGACATACTCGTTATTGGCTCTTTTTACTTATGTGCATATGTTAAACAAAATATTGATAGGTTAGCTTTATGAAAGCCATTTTATCAATAATTATTTTACTTTTAGTCGCTATGCCGATTTATGCTAACGACAAGTATGTACTTGTAGCTGATAGCGTTAAAAAAATAGATAACGACACACTAGAAGCTAGTGGAAATGTCATACTAAAGGTTAGAGATATAGTTTTTAGCTCTGATGAACTGCAATATAACTCTAACACAAAAGATATTATTGCAAATGGTAATGTAAAAATAAAAAGCGATGTGCAGACGCTTGAGGCTGACTCTTTTTCGTTCAATTTAGATACAGAAACAGGTAAAGCAAAAAATATTAATGGATTTTTAGAACCAAATAACTATATTTGTGCCGAAGAATTTGAAAAAACTGGCGATATAACATTCACTGTGCATAATGCAAGAATATCTACGTGTTCAGGCGCTACACCCGACTGGTCAGTACAAATGTATAAAGGTGACTATGAGATTGAAGGCTACCTTAATGCAGAACATGCAACAGCTGATGTTTTAAACAGCCCTCTTATTTACATACCTAAGTTGATATATCCTGTTGCTACCAAAAGAAAATCTGGTTTTTTACTACCAAATGTCGGTATTGATTCCGAAAAAGGTGCTTTTTTCAACTTGAAATACTATTGGGCGCCGATTAACAACTTTGATATGACACTAGGTGCAACACTTTTTACAAAAAGTGGCATACAAGAACAACTAGAGTTTCGTTATGCTGATTCGCCCAATAGCAATTTATATACTACTTTTAACAGGATTGATGATTTTACATCGCAATCTATAGAACATACAAGGTGGCATCTGGAATCAGTAAATAAATATACTTTTGTAGATAATTTTGAAATAAACTTAAATGCAGATTTCGTTTCAGATTACTTATACATAAGGGATTTTGGCGACTATGATTTATCTAATAGCCCTGCTAACCAAAACAGTAACACAGAAAATATGTTTTATGCTGAAATACAAGCAAAGTATTATAATGATTACGCAAATATAAACGCAACAACTCGCATGGATAAAGAATATCGTGATACGAGCAACGGTCACCAAATTTCTACACTTGTGCAAACGCCATCTATTAGTGTTTCAAAAGCTATTCCAATATTTTCTTTTATGGCGATAGATTATGAACTATCATACAATTCATTATCTTATAACCAAATTGGATATAATGCTCCAACAACTGGCGAAATATCAGATATTTCTTACGATAGATTACATGGTGCTACAGAACTCTATTTTCCTATTAATACACCATTTTTTACAATAACTCCTTCTGTTGGATTTGAATATACATACTGGTTTAACACATCTGAACCTTTTAAAATTCAAAACGAATATAAACAACCTTTTAGCGGTATCGAACAAATAAATGACTCATCTGCACAAAGCTATACTACATCTACAGCAGTATCATTAGCATTTAATGAAATTTATAGACAGTATTCATCATTTAGACACAGTATCCAAAATGTTGTATCATTTAATTATTCGCCAAATATATCATTATCTGGCATACCTCTTTTGACATCATACGATAGCCCTGACTTCTCCGGTGCAATCACGTATGAGATGGTAAATTTTTTGGATGCAAATAAATGGAGCGCATCGCTTCACTTCTCACAAAGTTATGACTGGCTACAATCTAGCGAGATATTGCCTTTAGAGCTTAAACTAAGAGCAAATCTTAATAGATACGCTCGCACATCATTTGAAATGGACTACAAACATAGTGGTGATTTAGTAGGTAATGAACAACGCATACAATATTTAACTAATACTACTTCAGTAAATTTGTTTAATATGGCGTGGTTGACTGGTGCATACACATTTGATTCTACTATTGAGCCTAATTCGAACAATACAGATGTTGAAATAGCACTATCATCATCGTTATGGCGTTTTGATTTATCTGGCTACTATAGGTGGAGCGGCTACAACCCTAAAATAAGTTTTGATAACCTAATACCATATACACAAGGCGCAAAAATTACTTATCATACAGACTGTTGGAGCTTAGGATTTGAAGTTGAAGTTGATTCATATTCGGTAGTTACACAAGCAGGCATACGTTCGCAAAATGAAGTAACATTTTACCTAAACTATACACTTACTGGCATTGGTGATGGGCGACTTGAGTTCCTTAGAGTAAATTAATTACAAGTATCTATTGAAAAAATAAATTAAATAGTATAAATTAACCTTTGGGAATTTATAAAATAGAGTAGAGAAATGAATACAATTAAAACAATTTTATTATCGTTATGCTTACTATTTGCTACAAATGCAATGGCATATGATATACAAGGTACAGGCGATGCAGTTGTTGTTAAAGGCAACTATATTGCTGCTATACAAAACTCGCTTGATAACGCTTTGCTCAGCAGCATTAGAGATTATTATAGAACTTTTATGCCTAATAATACACCTGATATTACTACGGAGTATCTTAAATTCGTTCAAAGCTATAAACTAATTTCAAGGTTCCCTGTAGGTGCAAAAATACGTACAAGGGTTCTTGCAACACTTGATACTAATGCTTTGCAAGATGCCACATTATTAATCACAGATCCAAAAGATACTGCTGTTTTTACTCATAAAGGGCTTACAGAAGACAACATCAGCCTAGATAGGCTTGAAAGTATCATCGCATCTATATTAATAAAAAATGATTTCACATTACAACATCAAGATAACTTTTTATACAACATTAATGACTCAAGCTCTAATGCGCAAGTATCTGCTGCGTTTAGAAATGTTGATAGCAAAAACATGTTTAGATATACATTCAAGATCAACCATGATGCAGAAACTTTCGATAACGAATCACACAGGTGCGAACTTCAAACAACTATAAGCGTATTTAATAAAGGGCAAAGAACTCAAACAATACAACTAAAAACTGGCTCTAACAAATATAATAAAAATACTTGTTTAAGGGATTCTATTACAGAGGCTGTCAATAAAAGTACAGAATATATTCGTGAAAACCTTGTTGCACGTGTTGAAGTTGAAAAAACTGTACATACATACAAACTAAAGGCTATCAACTTTAATAACATGATTATTACAAACCAACTTCTTAGCAATCTTAAAGAGCGTGGTTTTATTAGTAATTTCAAAACAAGTTCGTTTGCTACAAATGAAGTCATATTTGAAGTACAAACATACTTTGTTGAAGATACACTCGTCGAGCGATTATCTAACCTTAGCTTAGATATTGGATTTATGGCTGAAAAATATGCAGATGGCATTATTCTCGACTTTGAGAAAACGCCTGCTACTGATAATACTACAGCTAGTGACAATGTTACACCAGTCCAATAGCAAATAATTAATGGTGAATATATGGTTGAAAAGCTACTAGATGTAGTTAAGTCAAAACGCAAGATACTGATACAAACTCATAACAACCCAGACCCTGATGCAATAGCAGCTGCATTTGCATTAAAAAGTTTGATATACCAAACACAAAAAAAACGTGTAACTATTGCGTATATGGGCTTGATAGGACGTACTGAAAATAAAGAGCTTGTTAAGCAATGTAAAATTGATATGTATTTATTATCAAAGCTTGATGTATCTAGGTATGATTGCTTGATTTATGTTGATACGCAACCTACTGCTGGCAATATTGCAGAAATTTGTGACCATCCGCCAGAAATCGTTATTGATCACCACAATCTTAGAAATGCGTGTGAAAAAACTCTTTTCCACGATATTAGGACAAACTATGGTAGCACATCTACAATCATCACAGAATATTATAAAGAATTAAAAATAATACCTGATGTATATGTTGCAACCGCTTTATATTATGGCATAAAAACAGATACTTTTGGCACTGCTAGAAGCAATATCCAAGCAGATATGGATATGATGAGCTATATTTTCCCACATATTTCGTTATCAAAAATTACAAAAATTGAAAACCCTGATTTACCTCGATATTATTTTAAAACACTAAAAAAAGCTATAGAACAAACTACAATCATAGATTCACTACTATTTTGCGACTTAGGTGAAGTTAGACATGCAGACTCAATAGCAGAAACGTCTGACTTCTTTTTAAGAATGAGAGATGTAAAATGCACAATAGTTGTTGGCAGGATTGAAAATACGTGTTATTTTTCATTAAGGTACAAGACGAGTAAAAAGTCTGTCGGTAAGCTTGCATCATCTATTGTTAAAGGTTTAGGACACGGTGGCGGACATGTGAAGTCTGCTGGTGGCCAAATACAGTTAACAAATAAAACATATGAGCAAGTTGTAAAACTACTTAAAACACGATTAATAGTTAAACTAGGGCATAAAGATGCACTAGAAAAAAACATATGAGGTGACTTATGAAGCGTTACGTATGTACAGTTTGTGGTTGGATTTATGACCCAGAAGTTGGCGATCCAGATAGTGGAATAGCTGCTGGAACAAGTTTTGAAGATATACCAGAAGATTGGGTTTGCCCAGAGTGTGGCGTTGGTAAAGATAGTTTTAACGAAATGTAAAATAATTTAGTGAGAATTTGAGGCTACTACTTTGTTGGTTAAAAATTTGTTAAGTCAAGTACCAGTGTGTACACTCCTGTCACAAATTTTTAATCCGTCTCGTATTAGCCACAAATCTACACTAAATACGTAATTAGGCGTTGTTGTTTTAAAAATTCTTAGTTAAATTGTGCTACTGTGCCAATGTGTACACTCCTGTCACAAATTTTTAATCCGTCTCGTATTAGCCACAAATCTACACTAATTATGTAATTAGGCGTTGTTGTTTTAAAAAATCTTAGTTAAATTATGCTAGTGTGCACACCCTTATCACAATCACATATCTATACTTTTACCAAATTATTTGTGACAAAAAAAATCTTTTTTTAATGGACTTTTTATCATTTATTATATATACATAAATAATAACTATTAAAATGAGGTAAAATATGAGTCAAAAATATGTTTGTACAATTTGTGAGTGGGTTTATGACCCAGAAAAAGGCGATGTTGAGCATGGTGTACCTGCTGGCACTAGCTTTGACGATATTCCTGAAGATTGGGTTTGTCCACTATGTAGCGTAGGTAAAGAACTTTTTGAAAAATGTGACTAAATGTCATAAGGGAGCAATTATTTGCTCCCATTTTTATTTATTGTTTGATAAAATTTCTTGCCACCAGTCGTAATATCTTCTTGATATTATTGAGTTTGCAATTTCTTTAGATTTATCGTGGCTAAGGCGATTTAATGCTGTATCAATCCAATATTGCGCTTGAGAGTTACCATCATCTAGCACTTCTTTTAACGATATAATCAGCTCTAGCACATCTGCATCACGTGCAATAACAGCTTCTATACTGTCATCGTTATCAAACATGCTAACAAACTTAGTTAATTCATCAGCTATTGGCAACTCTTTAGCAACATCATTTAATGCTTTATTATCATCAACAGAGGTGTATAATGATTGAAACTTATTTATATCGCCCATCCTAGTTTCAGGTATGTCATGAAATAAGCACATCATCATAACCTTACTCTTATCTACACCATCTATCATGCTTGCTAATGTATAGCCTATCAGCGTAGCACGAAACGAATGTGAAGCTATATTTTGGTTAATATTTGCTCCTAAAAAATCAAAACCGCTACGTTTAAAGCGGTTTAATAATCCAAGTTCATAAAAGAAATCTGCTACTCTATTATTAGCGTTCATCAATAACTCGTTTTGCTTTGCCAGTAAATCTTTCGAGCGAGTTTGGCATAACAAGCAATACTTTTGGACGCATTTGCAACTTAGATGCTAACCTGCTCGTCAAGTTATCAACAAATTCTTTTTGTTTACGCATTTCATCAAAGAAAATAGTATCGGTCGTTTCAATATGTAGCTCCATTTCATCAAGATAGCCACGCTTTTTGATATGCACCATAAAGTGTGGTGATATACCTGTAAACTCGCCAAGTGCTTCTTCTATCTGCGATGGGAACAAGTTTACACCGTTTATAATAACCATATCATCTGTTCTACCAGCTGGTTTAGCCATTTTTATTAATGTTCTGCCACATTTACATTTTTCTCTACTTAAGCTAGTAATATCACGTGTTCTATAGCGTATCATAGGCATAGTTTGTCTACCAAGTGTAGTTATAACAAGCTCGCCCTTTTCTCCATCTGGCAACACTTCCAGCGTGTTAGGATCAATAATTTCTGGATAGTAAATATCCTCATTAATGTGTAAGCCATCTTTCTCTAAACATTCACCTGATAATCCCGGCCCCATAACTTCCGATAAACCATAGTTATCTGTAGCTATAATGCCAAGCTTATCTTCTAGTTCACGTCTAACAGTTTCGCCCCAAGGTTCGCTACCAAAAAAGCCATATTTTAAGTATAAGTCATCTTTAGTAAACCCTTCTGATTGTAGCACTTCTGCAATATGTAGTGCATATGATGGTGTAGAAACTAAAGCCGTCGTCATATAGTCTTTCATTATCATGATTTGGCGTTCAGTATTACCACTAGAAACAGGTATAACAGATGCGCCAACACGCTCTGCACCAGAATGTAGACCAAAACCGCCAGTAAACAACCCATAAGTAAATGCTATTTGTATAATATCATCGCCAGTTAAGCCACCCATGCTTAAAACACGTGCAACTGCGTTTTCCCATAGGTTTAAATCGTGAGCATTATACCCTACAACAGTAGGTTTGCCTGTAGTACCGCTTGATGAATGTATCCTAACAACATCTTTAATAGGTACAGCGAACATACCGTATGGATAATTGTCACGTAAGTCCGTTTTTACAGTAAATGGAAAATGCTTTAAATCATCTAAACTTTTGAAATTAGATGCTTTTAAGTCCATATCTTTAAATTTATCTTGATAGCATTTTACGCTATTGTATGCTGTTTCAATAGTTTCTTGCATACGTTTTGTTTGAAATGCACGCATTTCATCTCGTGTCATTGTTTCAATATCTTTTTGCCAAAACATCCCTATCTCACTTTATAATTAAACTTAAATATTGTATAAAACGTCGCCTGATAATATTTTCATATTCTCTTTTTGCATAACTTCAAGTGTTTTATCAATATCTTCAAACCTAAATATCATAACGGCTAAATCTGTACCATGTTCAACATATGCATACATATATTCAACACTAATATCGTACTTTTTGAGCGTGAGTAACACTTCAGATAACCCGCCCGGTTTATCAGATACAGATACGGCAATAACATCTGTAATGCCAGCTGTAAAGTCAGCTTCTTTCAACAGTTTATATGCTTCATCTGGCTTATTTACAATTAGACGCAATATGCCAAAATCAGATGTATCTGCAAGTGATAATGCACGAATATTAATATTACTTTTAGCTAAAAACTCAATAACATCAGCCATCCTGCCTGATTGGTTTTCGATAAATACCGATACTTGACGAATTTTCATAAATCCTCCTAGCTAAATTAGCTTCTTTTATCTATAACACGTTGAGCTTTACCTTCAAAACGTGTTAGTGATTTTGGTTCAACAAGTTTAACATCAGCAGTAATGCCGATAATATCTTTAATATCTTTTTCGAGTGAGCGTTCCATCTCTTGCAGTTTTCTAATTTCATCAAACGGGAAATTATCTGCAATTTCAACATGCACCTCTAATGTATCAAGTGAGCCTTTACGCTCCACAATCAACATATAATAAGGCGATATGTTATTCTTAGCGACAAGTACAGACTCTATTTGTGATGGGAACACATTAACACCACGGATAATAAGCATATCATCACTTCTGCCAGTAACTTTTTCCATACGATGAAATGTTCTGCCACAAACACAAGTTTCCGTAATAATACGGCTTAAATCTCTAGTTCTATATCTAATTAATGGCATCGCTTCTTTTGTAATTGTAGTAAAAACAAGCTCGCCTTTTTCGCCCTTTGGTAACACTTTGCCAGTATCTGGATCAATTGTTTCAACAATAAAGTGGTCTTCGTTTATGTGCATGCCATTTTTACCTTCGACACATTCACAAGATACACCAGGACCAATAATTTCTGATAAACCGTAAATGTCAATAGCGTTTATGCCCCAGCCTTCTTCAACTACTTTACGCATTTCATCTGTCCATGGTTCTGCACCAAAAATACCAACACGCACAGGATATTTACGTAAATCTTCGCCCATTTCTTTAGCAATATCAAGTAAACTGATAGCATATGAAGGTGTACAGCAAAAACCATTTACTTCAAAATCTTTCATCATTGTAATTTGCCTTTTTGAACTACCGCCAGATGCAGGGATAACTGATGCACCAATTTTTTCTGCACCGTAATGTGCCCCAAGACCACCAGTAAATAAGCCATAACCGAAAGAGTTTTGGAATATATCGTTACGCCCTAGCCCCGCGCCAGAAAATGCACGTGCCATAAGCTCTGCCCATATATCAATGTCACGCTG
>CAYJIW010000051.1:0-12552 GCA_964370335.1 uncultured Deferribacteraceae bacterium | reverse complement strand
TATTTATATACAATTCACATATAAATAGTTTATATTACACACTATACACATATAATTAGCATATATCAACAATTAATAGTTAAAAATATCATATTTTTCATTGTAATTATTGCGGAAAATGCTAATATTATGTAGAAGAATTAAAATAATGTGTTAGTAGGGTTATGTTGAAGCGTATATTATTTATATTAATATTTACTATTATTTCATCGCAAGTGTTTGCTCAGGAAGTATTTTTCAAGAAAGACAAATACTCATCAGAGCTATATTTAAAGCTTCCAACTACAGATATCAGAAATGTTGAAAAGCGTACTAATGAAGCTGTCGTCTACTTTACTAAGCAGATCCGCGCGCCATTCTCAAGAAATTTTGACGATAATTATATCAAATCTGTTAGCGGTAGCGGTGATACTGTCATCGTCCAAATTGCACCTGAAACAAGTTTTTCTATAGTTAACGATGTTGAAGGTATAAAGATTATTGCAACAAAAGAGCGTACTAATAGCGAAATTTTCTCTAGCTATGGTGTTGGTAGCCCGTTATTAAGCGAAGGTAACGTCGCTGATGATACAATCGCTGCTGCAAAACTTGATGAAGTTGACCAACTAATCATAAATAGAGAATTTCCAGCAGCAGTCCGTGTGCTTGAAGATTTACTTCGAACAACAAACAACGACTTTTACCGTCAAGAAGCTATGTATAAGCTTGGCGATACATACTTATTAATGTCAGAATATGATGATACATACTTGTTAAACGCATACACGACGTTTGATGATTTTGTTAGATTATATCCAAACAACTTTAGGGTTGTAGATGCGTTAATAAAATCTGCTGAATCAAAAGAGCTTGAAAACCAAATTTTTGAAGCTATATACACATACGAAAAAATATACGAAACTGCACAAGATAGCGAATCTAGGCGAAGAGCGCTTATAAAATCTGCTGACTTATATAAACTTGTTGGACAGCAAGATAAAGCTATAGATGTGTATAAAAAATATCTGCAAAATTTCCGCACCAATGCTGATAGAGTTAGCATCGAAATAGGTAAAATTTACTTCGATAAAAACGATATCGACTTAGCATACGAATACTTTTATCAAATTGATGTTGATAACTTGGTTGCTGATGAAACAGTTGATGCTGATATGCTTTTAGCAATAGCAAAAACATTTGATAATAAAAATAGAACTGAAGATGCAATAAAAATATATAACGAAATATTTGATAGAGTGCCAGATACAGATATGGCTAGTGCATCTGTTATGCGTGCTGCCGAACTATTGCAACAACTAAATAAAACTACAGAAGCAGATAAACTGTTGCTACAACTTAAAGAAAATTACCCAGATAAGTTATCGGGGCAACAAGCGTCTATTGAATATGCAAAAAAATACTTATCATCAAAGCCATCTGACTATTGGAAAGAATTTTTTGCAGACTTACTAGCACGTGATGACGATTATGGGCAACATCCTGAAGCAAAATATTTAATTATTAAATCTTTAGTTAGGGAAAATAAAGTTGATGAAGTTATTGATGAAATAAAATTATTTACACAAACGTACCCTGACTCGCCACACTTTGTTGAGCTAGATAGCACTAGGGAAGAATTTTTGTTTGCAAAAGGCACAAAACTATTTAATGCTAACACTTTTGCAGAAGCAGAACCTGTACTTTTATATTTTCAAGGCGAATATGGCGATTCTAAATATAAAAACAGAGTCGATAAAATGCTCATAGATATTAGGTTTGACAAAGCAGAAAAAATGTATGCAAATAACAACTTTAAAGATGTGATAGTTGATGCTGAAAAGTATATTGCTGATAATCCAAACGCTATTGATATAATAAGATGGTTTGAATTGTACGAAAACGCATCATACAAAGAAATTGGCGTATTTTATGGCGCTAAGGACTACCCAGCTACACGTGTAAAAGCTAGGGAATACTTATCTGTTTTTCCTAGTGGACGTTACGTTACGCAAGTTTCTGATATGCTTGAGGGTGCTTTAAAAACACCTATGGAAGATTTTGAAATGGATCGTGATTACCCTGCAACAGTCTTACTATACGATGCAAATAAAGAATGGCTAGCATCATGGAAAAACGAACCATACAAAGATGATATTGAACTTATGGCAGCAACTGCACTATACAGAACGGGGCTAGCAAGCCAATCAAAAACATTGTACGATGTTGTCACGCCACGTGACACTACACCATATATTTCACTTGGAATATTACTAGGTGACACAAAGCAAGATACTAATATAAACAAGCTTAGTGCATCTGAGTTTGAATATGTGATTAACGAGCTAAGCGTTACTAATTTGGATAGAGCGTTATCGCTTTTAAAAGCTTACTCTGCCAATCCAAAGCTTGCAACACAGCTTGAATATAAGATTGCAAAAAATACAGTTGACGACGCTAAAAGACAAGAAATACTTTTTGATGTTTACGAAATTTTACGTGCAAATGATGCTGCAAAATTTGATGGTAGCGACGAAGTATTCCTTGATGTTGGGCTACAACTATACAGAAAAAATGACTTTCAAGGTGCTATTGAACCTCTAAACTCTTTTGTTTTACAACACTCTGCGCTTGATGAAAAACGTGCAGAAGCACTTTACTACTTAGGTAAATCGTTTGTAATGATGAACGATAAACAACGTGGCTATCAATACTACAACGAACTTATAAACACTATGCCAACCTCTATTTACGCAGGTATTGCAAAAAGCGAACTAGATGAAGACGCTTGGCGTAATGGGTTAAATAATTAAGGATAACATCTTGGAAAAATTTGATATTAACCTGTTTAACAAGCTACTTGAAGCGTCTAACAAAACTAACGAAACGCTACAAGCTTCATACGATGTAATGCGTAAAGAGTGGGAGCAAACACGTGCGTTGCTCGACTCTGTTGTGGATAACTCAAACTCTGCAATTATCGCCATAAACGATAAAGGCATAATGTTTTTAAAAAACTTAAAAGCAAAAGAGTTGATGTCAGAACTTGGCAAGGATAGCATCTTAAATATGCTAATAACTTTTAACGCTGTTGGTATCCATGAATACTTTGATGAACAATCAATCAGATTTTTTAGACTTAGTGTCGGTATGCTTAACAAAACTGATGCTATCGGCAGAGTATATGTTTTAGACGATATAACTCAGTTAAAAAAGTTCGAGCATGAAAAGCAACGTGATGAAAAACTTCGACTAATGGGTGAAATGGCTGCCAACATTGCACATGAGATACGTAATCCTCTTGGTTCAATAGAACTTTATGCCTCGCTACTAGCAAGGGATTTAGAAGCTGACCCAGATAAAAAAAGGCTTACCAGCTCTATAGTAAAAGGTGTTAGAACTATAAACTCTATTATTTCCAACACTTTGCTATATACTAAAGAATTAAAAATAACTCCAAAAGAACATGTTTTAGTTGATATTGTTGATGAAGTTGTGCTATACCTCCAACATATAATTAGAGAGAAAAAAGTTAAACTTATCAATTTATTAGATGAAGAGCTTATCATTTATTGTGATGCAGATATGCTAAAACAAGTTGTTATGAATATCATTGGCAATGCTGTAGACGCCGTCAAAGTTGGTGGCGAGATAAAAATTCAATCAAATGTTGATAACAATAATACATATTTAATTATTGCTGATAACGGTAGCGGTATAGATGATGATATGCTCTCGCGATTGTTTATGCCGTTCCAAACAACTAAAGCAAAAGGTACTGGGTTAGGGCTATCAATAGCATACAAAATTATTAAAGCACACAATGGCGATATTGTTGCAGAAAGCAATGGCAAAAATTATACAAAATTTGTTATTAGTCTGCCAAGAGGGATAAATGAATAGTGATAAATTCGTATTAATTGTAGATGATGATGATAATATGCGTGGCGCAATGCAGGAAACTGTCTCCCGTATGGGCGTTAATGTAGATGTTGCCGAAAATGGTCGCATAGGCTACGAAAAAGCTGCCTCAAAACGCTATGATTTAATTATTAGCGATATGCGTATGCCAGAAATTGATGGCTTATCTATGTTTAATATGTTGCAAGCAACAGGTATAAAAACGCCTGTATGTTTTGTTACTGCTTATGGCTCTGTTAATGGCGCAGTTGAAGCATTAAAAATTGGTGCTTATGACTATATTTTAAAACCGTTCTCGCCAGAAGTAATAGAGGAACTAATTAGGCGTACTTTTGAGTTATCTGCGGTTGCTAGCAAGCCGTTGATGAAAGCTGAACCGTCAAAAAAACCATCAGTATATAAAAGTGCTTATATGGAACATGTTTTTACGCTTGCAAAAGAAGTTGCTAAAAGCGAAGCAACAGTTTTAATCACAGGTGAATCTGGTACTGGTAAAGAGGTGCTTGCAACTTTTGTTCATGAAAACTCTAACCATTCAAAAGGTGCATTTGTTGCTGTAAACTGTGCCGCTATACCAGAAAACTTAATAGAAAGCGAACTTTTCGGCTATGAAAAAGGCGCGTTTACAGGTGCAGTTGGTAGAAAAATTGGTAAATTTGAGCTTGCTGATAATGGCACAATACTTCTTGATGAAGTTGGCGAGATACCTATAAACTTACAAGCAAAGCTGTTACGTGTACTACAAGAAAAAGAAGTTGAAAGAGTTGGCGGATTAAAACCTGTCAAAATTAATACACGCATACTTGCAGCAACAAATAAAGACTTAAAACAATTATGTGATGAAGGTAAATTTAGGGAAGATTTATACTACCGCCTAAATGTTATTTGTATGGAGCTTCCACCACTTAGGGATAGGAAAGAAGATATTGCTGATTTATCATCATTTTTTATTAACAAATATTCTGAAATTAATAAGCGTGCTGCAAAAAAACTATCAAATAGTGCTATGCAAACGCTTATTGACTACGAGTGGCCGGGAAATGTTAGAGAACTAGAACATACTATCGAACGTGCCGTTGTACTTTCAAAATCTAGCGAAATTGAAGCAAACGATTTATTTTTACATGGCATAACTATTGAAGGGTTTAAATCTGGAAATACACTAACAATTAATACATCTTTTGAGGATACAATTAGCCTTGATACTAATGATAACATTATTAATGAACAAGCAGACGTTCTAGCCACTGATGATATGATTTCGGCTGTCGGCAGAACACTTGCAGATGTAGAGCAAGAATTGATACTAAAAACATTAAAAGATATGGGTGGGAACAGAACAAAAGCAGCTGAAGTGCTTGGTATTACAGTTAGGACACTTAGGAATAAACTAAACGAGTACCGTGAAGCTGGCATAGATGTTGAAGAATATTTAAAGTAAGAGAGGCAGTAGAAGTTGAAGCAAAAACTACATAGTAAATTAAAAAGCATAGTTGGCGAGATGATTGGCACAGATAACACTATTAACATAAGCCTAGTGATACCTGATAACCATGAACATGGCGACTACGCTACGAATATAGCAATGCAGTTGACAAAAGTATTAAGAAGTAACCCGAAAATAATAGCAGAAAATATTATTAAAATGGTTGAAAGCGATAAATCGCTTGAAGGCATTACAGCAGAGATAGCTGGCCCCGGCTTTATAAACTTTAGGTTACCAAAAAGCTATTTTCACGATACAGTTACCGATATTTTGTCAGATACGAATAACTTTTTTGGCAATAATTTAGGTAAAGGTAAACGAGTTATTGTTGAGTTTGTTAGCGCAAATCCAACAGGTCCACTACACATTGGGCATGGCAGGGGAGCTGCATATGGCGATTCTATCGCACGTATTTTGGCTTGTTCTGGCTATGAAGTTTATAAAGAATATTATGTAAACGATGCTGGTAACCAAATGTACAACTTAGGGTTAAGTGTTTATGCTAGACTTATGGAGCAAGAGGGCAAGGAATATCCATTCCCAGAAAGTGGCTACCATGGTGACTACATAAAAGAAATAGCTGAAAATGTTAAATCTAGCAACCCAAAAATACTTGAATTAGATGAGAAAGAAGCAGTAGCTATTTGCTTAGATATTGCGGTAAAAACTATTAGTAACAGTATTGATAATGACTTGCGTAACTTTGATGTTGTGTTTGATAGCTGGTTTAGCGAAAAATCACTTTATACATCAGGCGCTGTTGAAAAAGCGTTAGACAAACTCGATAAAAACGGTAGCTTGTACGAAAAAGATGGCGCACTATGGTTTGCCAGCGAAAAGAATGGCGACGATAAAGACCGAGTATTACGCAAATCAACTGGCGAATATACATATTTCACACCTGATATTGCATACCACGAAGATAAATATATGCGTGGATTTGATAGGCTGATTGACGTTTTAGGTGCAGACCACCATGGTTATGTTAAGCGTATGAACTGCGCTATAAATGCACTAGGGCATGATGAAAGTTCGTTTGAAGCTATGCTTATACAAATGGTAAACTTAGTAAAAGATGGCGAAAAACTTAGCATGTCAACTCGTTCTGGTACATTTATTGAGCTTTCTTGGCTAATTGACGAAGTTGGGAAAGATGCTGCACGTTTTTTCTATAATATGCGTGGGCATGAGTCGCAATTTGATTTTGATATAAACCTTGCAAAGTCAAAATCGTCAGATAACCCTGTGTACTACATACAGTATGCACACGCTAGGGTATTCAGCTTAATAGCTAACGCAAAAGATAAAGGCCACGAATATAAACGTGGTGAAGGGCTAGAAAAGCTTATACAAACTAGCGAAATGGAAATTATTAAATGTATGATGAAGCTACAAAATATTATTGAGTTATCTTCTAAACACTTAGAGCCGCATAGGATAGCACACCAATTGCAAGAGTTAGCTGCGTTGTTCCACAATTATTATTACGCTAACAAAATTATTATATTAAACGATAGCGAAACTACTAATGCGAGATTAACTCTTGCAGAGTCTGTAGCATGTGCTATAAGATTCGGTTTATCATTATTAGGTGTTTCTGCACCAGAGAGGATGTAAACTATGGCTGATAAGGAAAATGTAAAATCTAAAAACTCTTTTAGAGATATGATGCTTATAATTATTGTAGTAGTTATTTGCTTTGCCTTAACGCTTTATGGCATTGTGTATCTCACTGGCAAAGTATTTAACCCAGAAGAAAAGATTGAAATGCAAACAAATAAATATGTCAATAGCACCACAGATCCAGACGATGGCGATGTGCTTACATTTGCATTAGAAGATCACTCTGATAACGCAACTACAACACCACCTAAAACAGAACAGAAAGAACCTGTTACAGAGCAAAAAAAGCCTGTTCAAGTTGCGCCTGTTATTCCAAAAGAGGAACCAAAAGCACCCGTTGCTGAACAAAAGAAACCAGCACCTGCTCCAAAGCCAGTGCAAACTGCAAAGCCAATACCTAAACCTGTGGCTGAGCCTCAACAACCTTTGACTAAGTCAGACTTGCAAGGTAGATATGTTGTTCAACTAATGGCTTCAAAATCGCAATCATTGGCAGAACAAGAAGCTAAAAAATATCAATCTGCTTGCCCAGATATACATATACGCAAAGTAGATTTAGGTGCAGATAAAGGTATCTGGTTTAGGGTACGTTGTGGCGTTACTGATAGCAAAACTACTGCCGATGCCACAAAAGCAAGATTGGAAAGCACTTTTGGCTTAAAACCTCAAGTAGTACCAAACAGATAAGTATGAAGAAAATACTACTCACTACTATAATTGCAACGCTATTTTGCACAGCATACGCACAAGATAATGAATACTACCACATTAACGGTGCACAAGTTTTTGTGTTAGATGAAATATACAAAGATGATGTTTCGCTATTCTTTTCGGAAGCAAAACGCCGTGGCGTTGATACTATATTTGTGCGTGTTTTTCACAACCAAAGGGATAAAGCTCACTTAGGTATCACAAACACTTGCGAAAACGGTGGCGTTTATTTTGAAACGAACGAGGCTTGCGTTGTTGAAGATATAATGCCAGAGCTTATATTAGCAGCGAAAGCACACGATATAAAGCTTTATGCATGGATGGCAACACGTAGTTTGACGTTTTTAAAAACATCAGACAACATGTCACAATCATTTGAGCCAGATAACAAGACAGTTGTCGGTTATGGCGCAAACTTATTTAAGCCAGATGTTAAAGATGCTATCAAGACACTGTTTGCTGACCTTGCAAAGTACGATATTGATGGTATTTTACTACAAGATGATTTTATAATAAAGTATGCAGAAGGTGCTGATAAATACGCTAAAGAGCATTACGAATCAGTTTTTGGCAAAGAACTCGACGTGAAAGAAATGTTTACAGGCACACATGAATATAACGGCAAAAAAATATTTACAGGTTATACAAATTCGTTTAATAAATGGGCTGAATATAAGCTTGCATACTTAGCTACATACTTAAGTGAGTTGATTTTTACTGTAAAAGAGATAAACCCTAACATAAAAGTAGCAGCAAATGTCTATTACGAAACACCAATAGATTATGCTAATGCACTTGCGTGGTATTCGCAATCGCTAGAGGGGTTGCTTGCTGCTGGTGCAGATTACTTCGCTGTTATGGGCTATGTTGAACAAATTGCAAAAGAAAAAAATATTTCTGAAATAGAGGCGTCGGAACTACTATTTCAAATTGCATCTAATACTGCGGTATTATCTGGTGATGCAAAACGAGTTATATTAAAAGTTCAAAGCAGATACTTTTATGGTGACAAATCAATGCTTAATCCATATTTGTTTGCATCTGCTTGTAATTATAATAGAAGCCTTAGAGGTTTAAGCTACGCTGTTGTACCAATATTTACAGCGTATGACATAAATAACGCATGCTTTAGATAGAGGAAAATAATATGAAAATAGGTATAATCGGTGGTGGCATATCAGGCATTTCGCTTGCTTGTAAGCTATCGTTACTAAAAAAATCAGGCGCTGATATTGAGATAACATTACTAGAATCTATGGATAGAGTTGGTGGCACAATAGAAACAGCTAACAAAGATGGCTATGTTGTTGAAGCTGGCACTAATGGATTTCTTGATAGCAAGCCTTTCACACTAGAAGTGTTTGAAGAAATGGGGCTAGCACATAAATTAGTTAAAAGTAATGATAAAGCACGTAAAAGATTTATCCAACGCTATGGCGAGTTGCAAAGATTACCAGAGGGCGGCCCTGCATTTTTAACATCTAAAATATTATCAACAAAAGCAAAGCTTCGTTTAGTTGGCGAGTTGTTTGTACCAAAACGTACTGACGGTGTAGATGAAACACTTGCACAATTTATTAGACGTAGGCTAGGTGCAGAAACGCTTGATTATATGGTTGGGCCTATGGTATCAGGTATTTTTGCTGGTGATCCTGAAAAAATGAGTATCCGTTCGTGCTTCCCTGTAATATCAGATTTAGAGAAAAACTATGGCGGACTTATCAAAGGCTTAATAAAAAAACCTAAGAAAAAAAGCGGACCAGCTGGGCCGGGTGGCGTTCTAACATCTTACGAAGGTGGCATGGGTGCTGCTGTTAAAGATTTAGCAGAAAAAGCTATCGAAAACGGTGCAAAGATTGTGACAAGCTCGCCTGTAAAAAAGGTTACTAAATCTGGCGATAAATATATTGTAGAAGCTAAAGAAAAATATGAGTTTGACCAAGTTGCAATATGCGCACCATCATATGAAGTATCTAAATTTGTTAGCGAGCTTGATAAAGAATTATCTGACGTGTTAAAAGATATTGCCTATGCGCCTATGTTTGTGTGCGGTATCGCTTATGAAGATAAAGACATAAAAAATGAACTAGATGGATTTGGCTACTTAATACCAAGAAAAGAAAATAGACAGATACTAGGTACATTGTTTACATCTTCCATGTTTCCAATGCAAGCACCTACAAATAAAAAACTATTGCGTATAATGATTGGTGGCGACACTAACAGAGATGTTTTAAAAAATAGTGATGATGACCTCACAAACATGTGCATCAACGATGTAAGAGATGTGATAGGTATCGAGGGCATGCCAGTTATGGTGCAAACATTCCGTTATGAAAAAGCTATACCACAATATTATGTTGGACATTCTGAACGTGTTGCACTTGTCGAAAAACGCACAGAAGCACTTGGCAATATATACGTTGGTGGTAATATTTTATACGGTATTGGCTTAAACGATTGCACTAAAACAAGCAAAATGATATATGAAAAAATTAAACAAAAAATCTAATAATACGCCAGTTGCAAAGGTATTGTTAGCAAGTGTTATATTAATAATATTGTCTGGGTGCCAAAGTTTATTTTTTCACCCACATACTGCATTGCTATACCACCCTGCAACGACAGCAAAGCAACCTGATAACTTTTTGATAAAAACAAGTGATAATGAAACACTACATTCATGGTTGTTTCGCTCTGATGCTCCAGATGTAAAAGGCACAGTCGTTTTTATGCACGGTAACGGTGGCAATGTAAGTACAGAATCGCTAGGCATGTTGTGGTTTTTAGATAAAGGTTATAACGTATTTGTTGGCGATTATCGTGGTTACGGGCAATCAACTGGCAAGCCAACAATTAATGGCGTACTTAATGATGGTGTTGATATACTAGATTTATTAATGCGCCTGCCAGAAATTGAAACAAGCGAACTTATACTATATGGACAAAGTTTAGGTGGCGCAGTTGCAACCTATACAGCTGCTAATTCAAAGTATGCTGATAATATTACAGCGCTAATACTAGATAGCACATTTACATCATTTTCAGATATTGCTCAAGACGTTTCATCAAACATTTTTTTCACTTGGGCGTTCCAAGTGCCTATTGCATCTAGCTATAAAAAATATCCCTCAACAATTAAATTGCTGAGTGATGTAAAAACTAATAATATATTATTGATACACAGTAAGGCAGATAAGATGATAAGTTTTTCTCATAGCGAGGAATTATTTGAAGCTGCACACGGTAATAAAAAATTGATACTTACTGAAGATGTCCCACATGCACACAACTTGTCAAAAAGTGAAGTGCGTGAAGATATTATTAATTACTTAAATAACTTATAGATAATGATTTATTTGTAAACAAATAGCAAATAATTTTATTGACATGTAGAGTATATAATGTTACATATATAATTGATGATTACTCATCACAAAAAAAATAAGGAGAGTATATTATGAAAAAACTTTTACTTGCTGTAGCTATTTTAGCTGTTAGCGTATCTGCTCAAGCTTCTGCATTAACTAACAACGTTGGTGCTTGTGGTTTAGGTAACATCATCTGGAATGATGCTGCTAAATTAGGCGACAAAGGTTGGTTAATCCAAACTATGGCTTTAACTACTAACATGTGGTTCTTCAACCAAGGTTTTTCTATCACTACTGGTACTATGGGTTGTAGTGGTTCTTTAAACAAAGTTGTTGACGCTGACGTTGTTGATTTCGTATCTGGCAACATGGATAGCCTTGCAAAAGACATCGCTAAAGGTTCTGGCGAAACTATCGAAACTTTAGCTACTATGCTAGAAGTTGCAGATGTTGACGCTTATGGCGCAACTCTACAAGCTAACTTTGCTTACATCTACCCAACATCTGATGTTCAATCATCTGACGTTGCTAGCAAAGTTGTTGAATTATTATAATTAATTAATTCACTATATAAAGCCACTCCATTAGGGGTGGCTTTGTTTTTTCTTCATTAGGGTGTTATCTTGCGTTTTATCATTTTTATTATTACCATTGTTTTTATCCAATCTTTCGTGTATGCCGAAGATAATCAAATATTTATAAATAACTTAGTAGAAAAATCTAGGCAACTTGATTTAGCTAACGATAGAGAGTGGCAAGCGTTGCTACACTATAAATATAATATCTTTTCTGGTAACCGTAGCTTAGTAGATGACGAAACGTTTTTCCTAAGCTCTAAAGGCAAAAATGACCCAAAAGCCGAAATCGAGGCTACAATTTTATCAATATTTAATGAGGAAGCATTAGAAAGTGACAATGAGCATAACTATTGTTTGTTTCCTGCTAGGCGAAATTATTTAATAAAAAAACTTGAAATAGATATAAAAGATATACCATATAGATCTTGTGATGATTATGAATATAATTTAAACTTGATTAAACCAACATCAGTTACGTTAGTTTTTCCGTTTATGTACACTAGTCGACCAGCATCAATGTTTGGGCATACGTTGTTACGCATAAACCATCCATCAAACGAACCACTTCTTGGCTATGCTATCGGTTACGGTGCAGTAATGCCAGACCCACCATCAATATGGGATAAAACGATAAAAGGGCTTATCGGGTTGTTACCAGCAGTATTTACAGTTAAGCAATATAATTTAATAGTGCATGATTATGCTAACGTTGATAAGCGTGATATGTGGGAATATAATTTAAACTTAACTGAAGAAGAAACAATTACACCTTTTAATCACGTGTATGAAATGGCATCTAAACAATCAGGGTATTGGTTCTTAGCTGAGAATTGTTCCTATAAGTTATTGATGTTATTAGAAGTTGTGCGCCCAGATTTAGAGCTTG
>CAYJIW010000050.1:0-12642 GCA_964370335.1 uncultured Deferribacteraceae bacterium | reverse complement strand
TACAATAATCTGTACGGCGGTCTTCTATAAATGGCACTCTGTTATCATCATTTTTAATAATACCAGCAACGCAAACAGCAGAACATATGCCATCACGTTTACACTTGTCAACATCTAGCTTAAAAAAAGACATTTATTACTCCAATTAAATAAAATTAAGTTAAGTATATACACCAATATACACCATACATCAAGTAAAAAGTATGTATTATTAACTAAAATAATTGTCTTTATATTAAGATTTACTATAGATAAATATTGCTTGACAAAATATACTTACACACAATAATATTGTAAGCAAAGCAATACATGAAAGTAGTTATTAATATATTATTAATGGTAGGAATAATCTATGGAAAGCCTTGCAATAATATTGGCTGGTGGTAATGGCGTTAGATTTGGAAGTAAAAAACAGTTTTTACTTCTTGACAATATTCCATTATATAAAATTGTATATGATAAAGTGGCATCTATTTTGCCTAAGGATAGAATTGTTGTTGTAGGTGTTGATATTGATGGTGGGAATTCAAGGTCATTATCTGTCAAAAATGGTTTAGAATACTTTCAAAATAGTAAGCAGGCTCAAAATGTTATTATTTTAGAGGCGGCAAGGCCACTTGTGACAAAAGAACAAATAACTCAACTTTTATCATGTTACGAAAGTTCTATATCATTTGTGATGCCACTTGTGAATACAGTAATTAAGCGAGATGGAACTTATCA
This sequence comes from uncultured Deferribacteraceae bacterium, assembly GCA_964370335.1. Lineage (GTDB taxonomy): Bacteria > Chrysiogenota > Deferribacteres > Deferribacterales > Mucispirillaceae > CAYJDR01. Next base: position 11,919 of record CAYJIW010000050.1, on the reverse strand, counting down.
AAATAGAGAAGATTTTTTTGATTTATTAACCCCTCAATGTTTTGATTACAATAAGTTGTTAGATGCATACAATAAAATTAATCATTATGATTATACTGATGAAACACGCATTATGTGGGAAGTTCATGGTATTAAGCCTACTTTTATTGAAGGTGGCGAAAATTTAATTAAAGTTACATATAAAAAAGATATTGCTGTTATTGAACAAATGTATAAAACTATAGGAATATAAAATATGAAAAAAGTACTTATCTCTGGTGGACAAGGCGATATTGCCCAAGCAATAGTTAATGAATTAAATAAATATCAACAATACGATATTTATGCGCCTTCAAGTTCTGAATTTAATGTGCTAGATTTTGAACAGATTAATAGTTATGTCAAAAAAATAAAACCTGATATTTTGATAAATAATGCTGGTGCAATTGTTATTGAGTCTATATCAGGTGATAGCATGAATAGGCATAAACATGTTATCGATGTCACTTTGACAGGCGTATTTAATTGCACTAATGCAGTTATTATGGCTAATAAAAATGCATTAATAATTAATATTGGCTCATCAGCTGCAACAAAATCACATGCAGATTGGAGCTCATATTGTGCAGCTAAAGCAGGTGTGGCTATGGCAACTAAATGTTGGGCAGATGAAGGAGTTAATGCGTATTGTATATCACCCGGAAGAACTGTTACAAAAATGCGTGCAGCAATATATCCAAATGAAGATACAACTACACTTATGAAAACTGAAGATTTTGCAATAATAATTTATAACACCATTCTAGGCAAATTTCCTAAAGGTGAAAATATAGATGTAAATGTCAATAATGTTAAGGATATGATAAATGAATAGAAAAACAATTACAATTTGTACAGAAAAACAATTTACGCGTTTAAACGAATATGTTGAAGAATTCATTAAAGATAAAAAAGGCGATGGGTTAGTTAATGTATTTGTCCAACATACTACATGTGCTATTAAAATTATAGAAGGAGAAATATTATTACTTGCAGATATTAATAACTTCTTAGAAAAACTGGCACCAAAAGAAAACAACTATATGCACGATAAAATTGAAATTAGAGATGTGCCAATAAATGAACGAATTAATGCGTACTCTCACTTAAGGCAGTTATTGCTGACAACTTCTGAGACAATACCTTGTTCAAATGGTAAATTGTTGCTAGGTAAATGGCAGTCTATATTCCTTGTTGAGCTTGACCCAATGCGAGATAGAGATGTCATACTCACTTACCACCAAATTTAATAAAGTATTTTTCATATAACTGACCAGTAAGTATAGTTTATTATTGCAATTAGATGTTAATTATTATAGTATTTTAAAGTGTTATTTATGCGAGGGTATCTGATGAATAATAGAGTATATAAACGTATCTTAATTACTGGTGGCGCAGGGTTTATTGGCTCGGCACTTGTTAGGTATCTTATCAATGATACTGAAGTTAGCGTTTGTGTTGTAGATAAGCTTACTTATGCTGGTAATTTGCAATCATTAAAAAGTGTTGCTGATAGCGATAGATTTTCGTTCCATAAAGTTGATATTTGCGACAAACAATCGCTTGAAAATGTATTTAATGATTTTCAACCAGAAGCAGTTATGCACCTTGCAGCAGAATCACACGTTGATCGCTCGATTGACTCACCATCAGACTTTATCGAAACAAACATCATCGGCACATATAATATGCTTGAAGTTGCTAGAAAATACTACTCTGGCTTAGATGATAGTAAACGTGCTAACTTTTGTTTTCATCACATATCTACTGATGAAGTATATGGCGATTTACACAGTAGCGACGATTACTTTTTAGAAACGACACCATATGCACCATCTTCGCCTTATTCAGCATCTAAAGCTTCATCTGACCACCTTGTCAGAGCGTGGGGCAGAACGTATAATTTACCTATTGTTATTACAAACTGTTCAAATAATTATGGTTCATATCATTTTCCTGAAAAGCTTATCCCATTAGTTATATTGAGTGCTATTGCTGATAAACCGTTACCAGTTTATGGTGATGGCAAACAAATACGTGATTGGCTATACGTAGATGACCACGTGAAAGCGTTATATTGCGTTGTCACTACTGGCAAATATGGCGAGACATATAACATTGGTGGCAATAACGAAAAACAAAATATCGAAGTTGTAAAAACTATCTGTAGCTTACTTGACGAATTACAACCACGTAATGATGGTAAAAAATATAGCGAACAAATTACTTTTGTGGCAGATAGACCGGGTCATGATGTACGATATGCGATAGATGCTACAAAAATCATGACAGAACTTGGCTGGAAACCGCTAGAAACTTTTGAAACAGGGATACGCAAAACTGTTGAATGGTACTTAGCAAATAAAGATGGCTGGTGCAAAAACGTACAAACTGGCAACTATAAACTAGAAAGATTGGGGTTAGGCGAATGAAAGGGATAGTTTTAGCAGGTGGCGCAGGCTCGAGGCTACACCCTGTGACAATGGGCGTATCTAAACAAATGCTGCCAATATACGATAAACCAATGATATATTATCCAATATCAGTATTAATGATGGCTGGCATAAGGGATATTTTGATAATTACTACACCTGAAGATAGCGACGCATTTAAACGCTTGCTTGGTGATGGTAGCACATTTGGTGTAAACTTTGAATATCGCGTACAACCAAAACCAGAAGGACTTGCACAAGCGTTTATTATTGGTGATACATTTATCGGTAAAGATAATTGTGCCTTAGTGCTTGGCGATAATATTTTTTATGGTAGCGGATTGTCTGAAAAACTATTAAAAGCAACACAAAAACAAAATGGTGCAACCGTGTTTGGTTATTGGGTATCTGACCCTGAAAGGTTTGGCGTTGTTGAATTTGATGATAATGGTAACGCAATTTCTATAGTTGAAAAACCAGAAAATCCAAAATCTAACTATGCTGTTACTGGGCTATACTTTTACGATAACGAAGTTATTGATATTGCAAAGAATATTAAGCCATCAGCTAGGGGCGAGTTAGAAATTACAACTGTCAATGCTGAATATCTTAAACGTGGCAAGCTAACGGTTGAAAAGCTAGGCAGAGGTTATGCTTGGCTAGATACTGGCACGCATGAAAGCTTACTTGAAGCATCAGAATTTATTAGAACAATTCAAAAAAGGCAAGGATTACAAGTGTCTTGCTTAGAAGAAATAGCATACGTAAATGGTTGGATAAACGAAGATCAACTTCTTAAACAAGCAGATTTTCTACAAAAAACTGATTACGGTGTTTATTTAAAAAATCTTATTAACCTAGGCAACTTATGAACGTAACAAAAACTGAATTAGATGGCGTAGTCATTATAGAACCAAGAGTTTTTGGTGATCATAGGGGCTACTTTTTTGAATCCTACAACAAACAAAACTATATAAGTGTTGGTATTAATGTTGACTTTATACAAGATAATGAAAGTATGTCATCATACGGTGTTTTACGTGGGTTACATTATCAGTTAGCTCCATATGCTCAATCTAAACTTGTGCGAGTTGTCGAAGGTAAAGTGCTTGATGTAGCTGTAGATATACGCAAAAACTCAAATACATTTGGTAAACACGTTGCGGTTGAATTAAGTGCTGAAAATAAACGACAATTATTTATTCCACAAGGGTTTGCACATGGGTTTGTCGTACTTAGCGAAAAAGCCATTTTTAGCTATAAATGCGATAACTATTACAATCCAGAAAACGAGCGTGGTATAATTTTTAACGACCTTGATATTAATGTAGACTGGCAAATACCACATAATGATGTAAAATTATCTGAAAAAGATTTAAAATTACCATCACTGAAAGGTGCTGATATACGATGAAAAAAATATTAATAACTGGCGCAAATGGCATGTTAGGTAAGACGCTTACTAGCGAGTTATCTAGCTATGAGTTAGTTTTAACAGATAAAGAAGATTGTGATATTACAAACTATAATAGTTTAGACGCTTTTGTTAGTAATGTTAAGCCAGATATTATTATCCATACAGCTGCTATGACTGCTGTTGACGACGCTGAAACTAATATAGATTTAGCGTACAGTATTAATGCAATTGGTAGCTTAAATGTTGCAAAAGTATCGAAAAAACATAACGCTAGGTTGATAGCTATTTCAACTGATTATGTTTTTGATGGTTTGTCTGATATACCTTATAACGAATATGATATACCTAATCCACAAAATATTTATGGCAAATCAAAATATGCTGGTGAGCAAGCTATCATGCAAAATAATGATAACTATGTTATTGCACGCACATCTTGGTTGTATGGCGAGCATGGCAACAATTTTGTTGATACTATGTTAAAACTTGCCGATGGAACACGTGCTGTGCTTAATGTTGTACATGACCAAGTCGGCAACCCAACAAGTACATATGCACTTGCACAAGGCATCAAACAGATATTATTACATGATAATATTACAGGTGTTTTTCACCTAACATGCGAAGGTGAAGCCTCGTGGTGCGAGTTTGCAAAAGAAATATTTAAAATGAAAGGTATCACTCAACGTGTTAATGAATGTACAAGTGATGAGTTCCCACGACCAGCAAAACGTCCTAAAAATTCTAGACTAGACAAAATGAATTTACGCTTACATGGATTAGATAAAATGATGACATGGCAAGAGGCATTAAAAAAATATCTACTTAAACCTCAATAAAACGCCAATATTTAATGCTAATCCAGATTTAAAAAAGCCATACTTAAATATGATGTACCTATATTCCAATGGAGATGCTGTTTTTAACTTAACAAAATTCTCTAAGACATCAATTTGAGTATTACTGATACTATCTTTATATGTATGTAATAATGCTTCTGCTTGCATTATATTACCATTAATATTTTTACGTTTGCTAGATTTAAACTTATTTATTATATATTTAATATTGTATGCACTTGCTCCAAGTTCATTACTACTATGTTGCCTATATAGCATAGCTGGCTCATCAATGTAAAAGACATCACCAAACAATATTGCTACCAATATTAACCAATAATCATGCATTATTGCTTCGTTAGGAATTGTTTTGCACTTATTTAGTAAGGTTTTGTTTATCATCATTGTACACCCAGAAGCTACATTCTGAACAAGTAGTCTATTTAAAGTAAGGTTAGATGTATTAAAATTTTCAGCGATGCTACAAGATGTGTGTAGAATATTTAAGTTTTCATCAGTGATAGATTTATCTGTAAACACAAGTAAAGGTGTCGTTGTAGAATTTTTATTCTCTAAAACTTTCATAGCATTTAGTGTTTTAGATATTTTATCGCTAAACCAAACATCATCGTGATCTGAAAACATGATATAGTTAGCTGTAGATAGTGATAATAGCTTGTTGAAATTTTCTTTTGCACCAATATTTTTGTTTGTAGTGGTTAATTCAATTTTATTAGGATATTTTATAATAAAATCATTAATTATTTGTATAGTATTATCAGTAGAATAATCATCACTAATAATTATTTTAAAATCAGTATAGTCTTGTTCAAGTATTGATATAAGTTGTTCTGAAATATACTTTTCTGAGTTATACGTTGCAAGTAAAACATCTATCATAATTATACTTCGTTAGTAAACTTACGCTTCTTTTTAGCTCTTAAACGACGTAGTGTCAAAGGTACTCTAACTTTTGAGAAAGTTGTTGCTAACTTATATGTTAGGCTCGATGAATCTTCAAGCGAAATATAGCTTTCAAGAACTTTTAACTGGCGTCCTTTTAACCTATCATAAAGTTGTATGTATAACTCTTTTGCTTGCGCAATATGTTGTATTTTCTTCTTTTTATTGTACTCTTTTTTGTTTACTTTTATATCCATAAATTCTTTAAGGACTGTAGGCTTAATTGTACATGTTGGAGCATCAATATAGCTAATTTTGCCAACCGCAGCCGATACTAACATCAACCATTGTTGGTAACTAACAGCTACTTCAGGAAATTGTTTGCTATAATCAAAAAATGAACGAGTAACCATAATTGTGCTACCAAGGTGTGTATCATCTATCAATAACCTGTTTATATTATGTTGTGACGTCATACAACCAGTATATCTAACGAAAGATTTATGAATAACTTTACCACGATTATCAGCCACTTGCTTGTCAGTATATACAAGCAGGGGAACTTTAATGCCAAAACTTTTTTGTAATTTTTTAATACCTTGGTAAGATATAACGATTTTATCAGCTAACCAAGATTCATTATCGTCTGCAAACATAATAAAGTTCGCAGTAACATGAGTTAACAACTTGTTTAAACATGCAGTTTTACCAAGGCGCTCATTAGATGCTAAATAAACCATCTTAGACTTATGCTTAGCAGCATATTGCGATAAAATTTGAGGTGTATCATCTGTAGATGCATCATCAAAAACAAATAACTTAAATATTGTGTTCTCTTGCCTAAGTATAGAACGAAGTTGCTCCTCAATATACCTAGCAGAGTTATGTGTAACCATTAATATATCAACATTCACTAACTATTATCCTAAATTGTGTAACTTTTTTATAGAAATAATAATGTTTATAGTATATACCTATTTATGCTACATTATTTTTCTATTAAACTACTCAATATATACGTAGCAGTTAAATTTGTCAATAGTAGAAATAGAAATAAATTTTCACTGTAAGAGGGTGCGTGATGAGTAAAATATCTCTAAATTATAATGACTTACATAATTTTCTAATAGAGTTTTGTCGTGTCAAAAGTGTTGTTGGTACTAGTGGTGAAAACCTAGCAGCTAAGTTTATGTATGATGAACTTGCTAAGCTTGATTACTTCAAAAATAATCCAGACAATATTTGGCTTGATAAGCTTGAAGATGACAATATGGGGCGTCATAACTTTTGTGGGTTGATAAAAGCAGATACAAAAACTGATAAGACTGTTGTGTTATTGGGGCATATTGACGTTGTTAACACAGATGTATGTGGTGAATATGCAGAACTTGCGTTCGACCCAATAGAATATACTAAAATTATGACTACTATTGATATTGATGACGAAGCCAAAAGAGATTTACAAACAGGCGATTGGCTTTTTGGGCGTGGCGTTAGTGATATGAAGTCTGGTTTGACCGTACTTACAGGCATTTTTGCAGAAATGAGCAAACAAACTGATAAACTAAACTGTAACTATCTACTTTTAGGGCTTGCAGATGAAGAAAATAACGGATTTGGTATCCACCAAGCAGTTAAAACTATGGCACGTATGAAACATGAACACGGATACGATTTTATTTGCGGTATTGATGCAGAACCAAACATTTCTAGCGAGCATAAAGATAGCCCAACAATTTATTTAGGTACAATAGGTTGTGCAACTCCGTTTGCATTATGTATTGGTAAAGAAAGCCATGTTGGCGAATACTTTGAAGGTGTAAATAGTACACTTATTGCATCTCATTTTAACATACTTGCAGAAGGAAGTGATGAAATGTCAGACGAATGGAAAAGCGTCCACTATTCACCACAAACGTGTTTAAAAATGCAAGAACTACGTGACGGTTATTCTGTAACTTTGCCAGAGCGTAGTATCGTGTGTTATAATGTTTTAATGGTTTCTAAAACTGCTAGTGAAATACTTGGCTATTTTACAAAAACAGCTAAACAAGCACTTGAAAACACGTTGCTACAAGTAAAAGCACGCAGGCAAAAATTGTTTGACAAAGGCTCAACAGCGTTGCCAGAAATTGATTACGATATTAAAGTTTTACAATATTCTGATTTATTATCGTTAGTTGAAAAAGCGACTGGACGTAGCCATATAGAAGTTGCAAAAGAAATATTAGCTGATTTAGACATAAATGCAGATTCGCAAGATAGAAGTATAGCGTTAATAAATAAGTTTGCTGATATTGCAGATATTGAAGGCCTGACAATAGTAGTTGGTTTATTATCGCCTTATTGTCAATCACGTGTAAATAAACGTACAACACCACGTGAAATAGCTATGATTGATGCAGTTAGTGAGTTGGAAAAAGAATTTGAAGCAACACATAACGAAAAAATGGTTATATCAGAAATATTTGAGGGTATATCTGATATGAGTGAGTTTGGCTTACAAGATAGCGAAGCGGAATTGAATATCGTTGAAACTAACTTAGTTGGATATAAAACAGATATACATACGCCATTTGACGCTATGAAAGAGTTTGATGTGCCTGTGATAAATATTGGAACTATTGGTAGAGATGCACACAAAATGACAGAGCGTGTTTATCTCCCATATGCGTTTAACGTATTGCCAAATAATATTATAAGTTTTATTGATAAATATATAAAAAGGATATAAGAAAAGAATTATGAAATCAAAATTATTATTATTATGCTTATTGTCTATGATAGTAGGCAATGTTTTTGCTGAACCGTTATCACAAAGCCAGATTGATGAATTTAATGCTTTATTAGTGAAATACGGCGAAAGAGATGGAATTGAAGAAATAAGATACATTGTTTCAACAGGTGATGTAAACAACGTGGAAAATGGTAGCTCTGCTTTGATGGTGGCATCAAGAAATGGTTATACTGATATTATGCAAGAACTTATTAAGCTAGGTGCTGATGTAAACATAGGTGATAGCTATACTGGTTCTGCTGCTTTAGATTACGCTGTTTATGGTGGTCAAATTAAGGCTGTATCAATGTTAATTAGTGCTGGTGCAAATGTAAACGCTGTAGACGAATATGGTTCTACTGTTTTAATGAGTGCTGTAGCATCTAAGCAAGCTGGTATCGTTAGGTTATTACTAAGGTCAGGTGTAGATTTAGAGGCAAAAGGCTATATAGGTGAGTATTCTGCTTATGATACAGCATACGTCCATGCCCATATGTTAGGGCATGATGAAATTGCAAAAATCTTAAAAGATGCTGGTGCAGTTGATAGAATTAGCGAAACACCAATGATGATTGCAGCTAAAAATGGCAACATTGAAGAAGTAAAAGAGCTACTCGCAAATGGTGTAAGTGTTGATGATACGAACTATCAAGGTATTACGCCATTAATGTTATCATCATCAGCTGGACACGTTGAAATCGCAAAACTATTGATAGAAAACAAGGCTAACTTGAATGCTACTGATGCTATTCCTGAAAGTGGGTTATCGGCTATTGTTTTTGCTTCAACAAATGGGCATTTAGAGATAGTTAACTTGCTTATAGCAAACGGTGTAGATGTAAATATGGCTACACTTGAGGGTACTCCATTAATATTTGCTGTTAAAGGTAATCATACTGAAGTTGTAAAATCATTGATTAATGCGGGTGCAAATATCGATGAAAGTGATATGATTAGTGGATATACAGCATTGATGATTGCTGCAAAGGCTAACGATGTTGATATGGTTAAATTGCTTGTTAAGTCTGGCGCAGATATTAATATCAAGAGCCATGAAGGTGACAATGCGATTTATTTTGCAAGAATGGATGATAATGACGAACTTATGGCAATTTTTGAAGATATTAACAATAATTTATACAAAAAGGGTGTAAATGCAGTTTTGCCATTATATTCTGGTGATGATATTGAAGATATTAATAAAGTATTAAAAAATGGTATTAATGCAACAAATAGGCATGGCAAAACACCTTTAATGCTTGCAGCAGAGGCAAGATATGTTGATTTAGTGAAAGCGTTAATCATTGAAGGTGCAGACGTAAACGCTAAAGCTGATTATGATGTTACAGCATTACAAATGGCTTATGATAAAGAAGTTATTGAAGCATTATTGGAAAACGGTGCAAAGATAAATGCTAAGGATAAGAATGGTAAAACTGCCCTCGCTAATGCAGCCCATTATGGTAGGTTTGAAATATTAGAAGTGTTGATAGAAAAGGGTGCAAATATCAACATGGAAGATAAAGAGGGCATGACACCATTAATGTATGCAGCACAAGCAGAGCGGACAGAAGAAGCGGAATTGCTTATAAAAGCTGGTGCAAAACTTAATGAAGTGTCAGAATATACGAAAGACTCCGCACTGATTATCGCTATTTCTCAAGATAACTCACACGGACGTAATATTGCTAAAATGCTTATAGAAGCAGGTGCTGATGTAAATATCGTAAACAGATATGATAGAACAGCTCTATATATGGCATTATATGAAGGTGAAGATGAAATTGTTAGAATGTTGCTTGCGAAAGGTGCTGATGTAAACAAAGCAGATGAGTATGGTACAAGCCCTTTAATTCGTGCTGTGCAAAGTGATAGCTATGAAAGTGTTAAGTTGTTGCTTGCTAGAGGGGCAGATGTACACCACTTGAATAAATATGATGAAAGTGCATTATATTATGCTAAAAAAAATGACCAGCAGAGAATTGTACAGATATTAATTACACATGGTGCAAAAGAGTAAAATATGGCAAAAGGTAATATAGTAGAAGTTTTTCGCTCGTTTCAAGGTGAGGGCGATTATATTGGGCATATGCAAGTTTTTATAAGGCTTGCTGGGTGTAAGTATGGTTGCCCGTTCTGTGATACAGACTATGAAGCAAGAGATACATTTTTTATTGAAGATAAAGAGTTTACAAACGATATTGAAGCAAGTGATTTAGTTGATGAGATATTAAATACATACGATGACAAAGTGCATAGTTACTCGTTTACAGGTGGTGAACCGTTACTACAACAAGATTTTTTACTTGAGTGTGCAACGCTGTTAAAACAAAAATCAGATAAGAAGTTATTTTTAGAAACATCAGGTTTACACGAGCTAGATATTAATAAACTTGATGGTTTGTTTGATATACTAAGTGTTGATGTTAAGACATTTTCTGATGAAGTTCTATCCAATACGCCGATTTTATTTAAGTCATTGGTGCAATTTAATAAAAGTAGCTGGTATTTAAAATTATTATTTGATGAAAACGTTAATAATGATAAAATACCTATAATTATAAGTAGCTTAAAAGAGTATGAGATTGATAAGCTAATTTTACAACCAATTGATAATAAAATTTCAGAGATGACAGCGTTAAAATTGTATGATATATTCTATAATGAAGGCATAAAAATTAGGTTAATACCACAAACACATAAAATATTAAATATAAGATAGTTTTATTATATCTAGTTATTGACAAATATAGTAAAAAATGGTAGAAATAATTATGACATTAGATGAAAAACTATGTTTATTAGAACAAAAGGTTAATGGCTTACAAAAGCGTGTTAACAGCTTTGATGATGAACATAGAAATTTATTAAATGATAAAGTTAAGTTTGAAAAAAAATGTACTGATTTAAACGAGAAAAATGCTGAGTTAATAGCTAAAAATAACCATGTTTTAGCTAAACTAGAGCGTCTCTTTGGTAGATTATGAAAGAGCTTGATATCAATATACAAGGGTTATCGTTTACTATTAACGTCCCTAAAGAAAAACAAGATGAGTACCTACAAATAGCTAAAGACCTTAACGCTATGATTGACAAGTATTCAGAAAAACTTGTTGTACGCTCTGACATTAGGGCGGTTATACAAACAGCTTTTATGCTAGCTATTGATAATGCAAAAATGAAGAATTCCCTTGATAATTGTGAAAAAAGGGTTGACGATTTGCTATTAAAGTTAGATAATAGTATAGATTAGTTAAATATGTTCCTGCTGTGTCCGTGTTGTCTTTATCAGATTGGAGCCAACACTTTTAGAAATATTGGTTGCGATGCAGTACTGTGGTGTGCAAGCCTTACTTGTATATAAGGAAGCCTAAAGCAGTCCAGAGCGGCCGCCTGATTGACTCAGGCTACACTGGTATCCCCAACACGGCATATGCGGGGCATTTATATATAGATTTTTGGTAAAGCGATTATAATGAATTTAACAGAAACAATGCGCCCAAAAGAGTTTAGTGACATAGTTGGACAAAGCCA
>CAYJIW010000049.1:0-12984 GCA_964370335.1 uncultured Deferribacteraceae bacterium | reverse complement strand
TGCTATGGAAAGCGACGAGCTACGCTATAGCTTTGCGCAAGATATAGTATTGTTAAAGTACGTTGGCATACACCCTATTATAGTTCATGGTGGCGGCCCACAAATAGCTGACTTCCTTAAAAAACAAGGGCTAGAAAGCAAATTTGTATCTGGCATGCGTGTTACAGATGAAGCCACTATGGAAATTGTAGAGATGACATTATCTGGCAAAATCACCCGTGAAATTGTTAGCTTAATAAACCAAGCTGGTGGTAAAGCACTTGGTTTTTCTGGTAGAGATGCTGGCATGATTAGTGTTGAAAAAATGTATGTAGATACAGTCGATAAAAATAGTGGCAAGCATGAAAAAGTTGACGTTGGACAAGTTGGTAAAGTGACAAAGGTTGACACTAGCATACTTGATAATATTAGTGAAGAGATTATACCAGTCATTTCGCCTATCGGTATTGGTGCAGATTTTTCCCCATATAATATTAATGCAGATATAGCCGCTGGCGAAGTCGCTGCCGCTATAAAGGCTGAAAAGTTGTTCTTGCTGACAGATGTTGATGGCGTAAAAGATAAAAATGGCGATAGAATGTCAACTATCAAATGTAGCGAAGTAGAAAATCTTATTGATGATGGCACATTAACAGGTGGCATGATACCTAAAGTTGATTGCGCAACACTTGCCGTAAAGGCTGGCGTATCAAAAGCGCATATTATTGATGGTAGAGTTAGACACTCCGTCTTATTAGAAATTTTTACCGATTCTGGTATAGGCACTCAGGTTATAGATGTATAATAGCAATTATGTAACACCAAAGCATTTTATAGAAGACGTTATTGCAAAAGCATGTAATAACGACGAAAGAATAAAGCAAGCATTTGCAGATATTCCACGTGCTATATTTGTTGCAAGCGGTATGCAACAAAAAGCTTATGGCGATTTTGCATTGCCAATAGGGTTTGGTCAAACCATTTCGCAACCATCTACAGTTGCGCATATGCTAGATTTACTTGACTTATCACCTGATGACAAGGTGCTTGAAATAGGCTTTGGCTCTGGCTTTGTCACTGCCCTATTATCACGCTTAGTGTCTGATGTATATGCTATTGAATATATTCCCGCATTGTTTGAACAAACGAGAGCATTAATCCGCCAGCTTAGGTTACGCAATGTAATGCTAAAGCAAGGCGACGGTGGCAATGGTTGGGCAGAATTTGCCCCATACGATAAAATTATTGCCTCAGCAGGTGCAAACAATGTCCCTAAAAAGCTTATCGAACAACTAAAAGATGGCGGTATAATGGTTATACCTGTCCAAGATAAACTTTTACGTTGCATAAAAGTCGATGGCGAACTCAAAATAGAAAAAGGAAAATCAGTATCATTTGTCGATTTTGTTGGCAGTTAGTTAAGTTTGGCATGTAGTTTGCTTGTCAAGAAGTATATAAATACTTTTTGGAGCGAAATTATGAAAAAGTTAGCTATTTTAGTCACATTATTAATCGTTACAACAGCTTCTGTGTGTGAGTCTGCTGTTAAACTACGTGATATGGCTGATGTCGAAGGCATTAGAGATAACCAACTGTTTGGTTATGGGCTTGTTGTCGGCTTAAATGGTACAGGCGATAAAAGCGGTACAGAGTTTACTATCCAATCGCTAACAAACATGCTTGACAGAATGGGCATAGCTGTTGATAAAGATGACGTTAATATCAAAAACGTAGCAGCTGTTATGGTTACGGCAAAGTTGCCTCCTTTCGCAAAAACTGGTGGCACACTTGATGTTACTATATCTTCAATAGGCGATGCAAAAAGCCTAGAAGGTGGCACATTACTACTAACACCACTTGCAGGTGCAAATGGGCAAACTTATGCAGTTGCACAAGGCGCTTTATCTGTTGGCGGTAGAAATATTGATACTGGCGGCGCAGTTTTTATTGAAAACCACCCAACAGTTGGTATGATACCTAACGGTGCTATTATAGAAAACGAAATAGCATATACAATGAATTTAGAATACTTTGATTTATCATTCAAAACACTTGGATTATCTAACGTAGTTCAAGCAAAATCAGCAATTAATAGCTTTTTAGGCTATCCAATAGCTGCTATTACTTCACCATCAACTATTAGGGTAAGCGTACCAGAAGAATTTAGATTAAATTATTACGATTTTCTAAGCAGCTTATTAAATATTGAAATACAACCTGAAACATTCGCAAAAATCGTTGTCGATGAGCGTACAGGAACTATTGTTATGGGATCAGACGTTAGGATAAGCACAGTTGCAGTTGCTCATGGTAACTTGACAATCACTATCACTAACAATGTAGAAGTAAGCCAACCAAACCCATTTAGCGATGGTGAAACAGTTGTGACACAAACTACAGAAATAGCTGTTGCAGAAGAACAAAAACAACTTATGGTTGTACCAGAAGGCGTAACAATATCAGATTTAGTAAAAGCATTAAACGCTATCGGTGTAACACCTCGTGATTTAATATCTATACTACAAGCTATTAAATCTGCTGGCGCACTACATGGCGAACTGGAGCTAGTATAATGATTACAAGCACATTAGTAGATAGCGCAAGACCATCTGAGTTTGTTAAAACAGAACCTGTTGATACTAAAGAAACTCGTGATGATAAACTGAAAGAAGCTTGTGCAAGATTTGAAGGTATGTTCCTTGAAATAATGATGAAAACTATGCGTAAAGCAACTGAAGAATCATCATTTATAAAAAAGAATAATGGTGAGAAAATTTTTACAGAAATGCTAGACCAGCAATACGTTGATTTAGCAAGTAAAAACGATAGCACTGGACTTGGCGAAACGCTTTATAACTATATCAAGGATACATCGCCAGAGTATAGAGAGAACGGAAATATTTTCCCTATGCAAAATCTTCCAACCGACTCATCAGCTTTTCTTGAGTTACGTTCAATTAAATAATAACATCACATGCCACCTGTCAAACGGTGGCATTTTTTCACTAACAACATATATTATATGGCATGTTTTTTGCTTGTGTAATAGTAGAAAAAAATATTCGTTGTCAATATAATTAGAAGGACGATGATAAACACTGTAATTTACTTTTTTAATAATTATTTGAAAAAAGTAAAAAAAGTGCTAAAGTATTTTAAATATATGCCGATTAGTAAGGTGTGTATTTGGAGGCTAAAATGAGAATTGATAGTAAATTACAGTACGGCATTGACACCAGCGATAAGTCAAACCGCAAACAGAATGTTGAAAACAACAACGTGCCTAGCGAAAAATCAAAAAACGCTAGCAACGTCAATCAGGCACAAAAGCAAGATGCAGTCGAAATATCTGGCAAAGTTAAAGACACTGTCAGTATTACTAAGCAGCTTAAAGAACTACCTGATGTTCGTTCTGAAAAAGTGGAAGAACTTAAAAAACAAGTAGAAAGCGGCACTTACAATGTTTCTGGCAAAGATATTGCAGAAAAAATTGTTAAGAATGCTGGCTACGGTTTAGCTTAATAACTGGTAAAATCTGTTAAGTTTATCTGAAAATCGTTCCTCTATTGTAAGACATTTGTCTTCTGGAGGACATGTATGGAAAACTTATCTGTTCATAATTTAATTGAGTTATTAAAATCTCATCTTGATTTGCTTGGCGAATTAGAAGCTATACTCAACAATGAGCGTGAAGCAGTAGTATCGTGGAAAGTTACCGATACTCGTGAGCTTATGCTTGAGAAGGAAAAGCTCATTCGCAAACAGCAAATACTTGATGAGGCACGCAAAACTCTATCTAGTAAAATCATGTCTGATCTTGGTGCAGAAGATAGCACTATTTCGTCTATTATTAAGGCTTGCCAAAATGACGAGCAATCTGATGAATTGTCACGCCTAAAAGATATCCTTACTACACAAGCAAAATCGCTTGAAGAAGCAAACACTTCAATGAAAGTTCTATACAACTCTAATATTCGTATGATCCGTGAAATATACGAGCGTTTTGGATATGCGCCTACTGACAACTATGGCACAACTAAACCAGCATATACAAAATCGTCATCTATCGTAGCACTAGGCTAGGGAGTATAACATGAGCTTATTTGGAATGATGTATAAAGGCTTGAGTGGTATGAACGCTTCTCAAGTTGCGTTAGATGTTGTTGGTCAAAACATTGCCAACATGAAAAACCCTGACTATTCAAAACAAACAGTTAATACTGTTACTAATATCCCTATATATACTACTTATGGAAGTATTGGTACAGGTGTTACTGTTGAGAGTATCACTAGGTCATACGACGAAATTTTACAACGCACTATTAGAAACGAAGCATCTGCATATACTATGTTTGGCACTATGTCTAGCAATTTAGAAGCTGCAATGCTCTACTTTAACGAACTAGAACAAGGCTCTGGACTTGGTGACGCGTTAAAAGATTACTTTGATGCATGGTCTAATCTTGCAAACTCTGCAACAGATGATACTGATGAAGCATTAATTAAACGTCAGCAATTACTAGAAGCAGCTGAAACATTAACATATAAAATCCGTGAAGGGCATAGCGCTATACAAGATACTATTACGCAAATTGATGAATCTATCACTAACGACGTAAACGAAATTAATGAAATACTAAAAACAGTAGCACAGTTAAACGAAGATATTGCTAAAGCGGAATCTGGTGGCAACCCTGCAAACGATTTACGTGACTTGCGTGATGCACAGCTTGATAAACTATCAGAAAAAGCAAATATCACTGTCAGTAACGAAGCAAACGGACAAGTTACAGTTTTAGTCGGCTCTCAACTAGCTGTTGATGCAGGTAGTTACCAACAACTAGAAACTCGCCCTAATGCAGAAAAAGGCGGACAACTTGATGTTTACTGGCAAGCAGGCACATTCTTATCAGAGCCTATCAACATTACTGATACAATATCTGGCGGTAGTATTGCCGGGGCAATAAAAAGCCGTGAACAAATTTCAGAATATCTTGTACAGCTAGACGAACTTGCAACAACGATGATAATTGAAACTAATAAAGTTCACTCATCTGGGCAAGGGTTAGAGCGTTTTTCAAGTGTTACTGGCACACAAGGTGTAGAAAATCCTACATACTCGTTAAATAGTGAGTATGGTAACTTAGGTGGCTCACTTGATGCTGGCTCGTTTAGGATAACGATATATAACGACGATGGCGAAGTGGCAGCAGTACACGATATACAAATAGATCCAGATGTAGATAACATGTTATCAATAGAGCAAAAAATCAACCAAAGCTTAGGTATTGAAGGCTCTGGCGGATTTAACAATAACCAACCTGCAAGACTATCTGCTGATTTAGGTACAAGTAACGAACTTATCATTACTGTATCTGCTGGCTATACTATTGCATTTGGCGAAGATACTACTGGCTTTTTAGCATACTCTGGTATAAACGGGTTCTTTTCTGGCTCGTCAGCGACAGATATTGACGTTACACAACTTATAAAAGACGACCCGCAATATATTGCAACAGGTATAACTGGTGCACCCGGCGATAACACTAATGCAAAGCTTATATCTAACATACAGTTTGAGAACATAGAAAGCATTGATAACGCTTCTATTGGTGAATTTTACGGTGTTTTTATCGGACAACTCGGCATAGATAAAGCACAAATTGACACATATGCGGCTACGAAGATGATGACCTTTGAAAACTTATATAATCAACAGCAATCAATACGTGGCGTATCAGAACAAGAGGAATTGTTAGATTTAAGTTTGTACCAACGAATATTTGAAGCAAACTCACGGTTTGTTACAATCGTTGATGAATTATTAAATACAGTTGTCAACGGCTTAGGTGCTTAATATTATTTAATATTATTATCGAGTATAGATATGCGTTTTACATTTAACATGCAGGGAGATAGTTATTTTAGTTCTGTTTCATCAACTTTAAATGAAATGTCTACAGCATCAGACAAGGTTACTAGCAAACGTAATTTGTTAACACCTGAGCAGAATGCTTCAAGTTATGTTGCTGCTTATAATTCGCAACGTATGATTGACGAGCTAACACAGTTTAGCTTGAATGCTGATAATGCTTATAACTGGTTGACAAATGCTGATACAGAATTGAATGAAGCACTACAATTAGTTACTTCTGCTAGAAATGATTACGCTATCGGTGGTGCATCATCTGACCAAGATGCTGCTAGTCGTTTAGCGCTTGCTGGCGATGTTGCTGGTATATACCAATCGTTATTTGATATTGCAAACGCAAGCTATAACGGCAGATACCTTTTTGGCGGTTTTGAAACAGAAACAGAGCCATTTGTTAGCAACGAAGCAGGTGTTGATAATGTAATATCTGTTACGCAAAACGGTGGCGATATTGGTCTAAAACACGTTTTTGAAGATTTTCCAGAACTTGAAACTGGCGCATATAGTGCAAGAATAACTGTCAATAATGGTATTGCACAAATGCAAATTACTGATGCTAGTGGTAACCCTGTATTGATAGACTCTAACAGCTCTGACGAATCTGGCACAAGTGGCAACCGCACTGCAACTACAATGACATTTGAGTACGTCCCAAATGGTGTTATTGATACTGGACGTGGCGTTACAATCAAATTACCTAGTGACGAAAACCCTACTAGCGTAGTATTACAATTTGATTATAAAGCAGGCTCTGAAATGGCCTACACTGGCGATGATGGAACTATCTATTCACAAATAGGTTACAATCAAGAAGTAGGAATAAATATACCGGGTAGCGAGATTTTTTCGCAAACATTTAAAACTATACAAGGTACAAAATTTAACACAACTTTTGGGTTACCTGTTACTGAAAGTACATTCTTTAGCCAATTAGATAACTCTAATGCAACTAAGGGTGATTCTATAGATGTTTCTGGCACAGATTATAACGGTACACCTGTTGGCTCTGCAACGATTACAACTCCTGTAGATGCTGATCTAGACTTATCTACAGCATCAGAAAAGGAACGTACGTTAACTATCGCCTATGGTGATGCGTTATATAAAATTGTTGTACCTCAAGCATCTTACGAAAACTCTGAAGACTTAGCAGATGCAATCAACCAAGAACTACAATACGCTGAATATATGGGCGCTTTAGGCGATATACCAGCAGATTTAGATAAAAGCTTATACGGACAATTTGTAGCAAACCAAATAGCAGCAGGTGCTGGAACGCCTCCAAACGAAAATCCAGTCGCTATGCAAGTTGATTTATCTGGACAAATTAACGTATCAAACGACGGTGGAAGGCTTGACTTTACAACTACGGCAACTGGCGATAATGTTCGCTTTGCAGTTACTGGCGATACACAAAATGCACTAGGGTTTGATGCACTTACAATCGGCGCTTATGGTAAGGATACTACATTTGAACTAGGCAAAGAATACGCAACTGACATAGTACAAAGTATTGATGTAACACATGATAATATTGACTTCACAAACGCAAGTAACTTAGTTATTGATGGCGTACTTATAAGAATGCCTACAGCAACAATAGATGCCGTAACTGGTGAGCAAACACCACCAGCACGTGAACTTGAACTACAAATAAACGAAGCATTGCGTGATGCAGGGCTAGGCTTTGGCGTTAGTGCAAAAATTGTTTCAACTGGTGTTGATGGCGAATATGACTTAACACTAACTAGAGTAAATGGCAATATTGACGCCGATACAGAACTATCTACTGCACATATTACTGCAGCAGGTGTTAGAGATTTGCAAAAATCTGATACAGTATGGGTAAATTCTGTGATGCCAAGTGATAAAACTGTTGGCGATTTCTTAGAGTTTGTTGAAGATTTATATGGCGAAAGCGTTAATGCGTATATCGAAGATGGCAAAATATCTATACAAGATTTACGTAGTGGAACAAGTAAAACTACTATAAACATTAGCCCACAAAATGAAGGTATTATTTATCAAAACTTTGATGTAAATACAAACTTGACTGTATCTGGCAACTATACAGGTGGCATAAATGACGAGTGGACAATCGAAACAGATTACGATGCTGGTACAGGCAGGCTAGATATTCGTGTATTCAATAGCGATAATAAAGAAATATATGCAGCAGCAGAAGAACCATACTTTGGTGGCGATGTTAGACTACCTGAAGGTATCATTATTAATCCAGATGTAGTATCTGCACCTAACGCTTCTGTACGTGTAGAGTTGATTTCAAAATCTAGCTTAAACTTCGGCAATATGAACGTTGTAGAAGATGGCTCTAATATCAATATTTTCCGCTCATTACAAAATTTAGAGCATGCACTTACGTACAACATTGCAAACAGTGGCTACTCTGAACCAACTGCTTGGGAAAATACGGAACTAAAATCTACTGCATCACCATACTTAGCAGGTGGCTATACTGGTGCATATAACGATAATTGGCATTACGAAATACAATCTGACGGTAGTAACGAATTTTATCTACAAAACGAGTACACTTCAAGCACAGGTAGAGTAAACTTTGATGCTGCTATGCTTGGCGAGATAGAGTTTAGTGTTGAATATTATGATAATATATCAGGTGATTTACAACAAATTGATATAAACTTAGACCTAGCGGCAGTAGTTCCACCAATTGCAAGTGCAGAACAAGCGCAAGCATATATTATGGAGGAACTAAACAATAACCCACAATTATTAGCAAGGGATTTATCGTTTACAAATAAAGATGGCGCTATACAAATTAACTCTGGCTCTGGTACTGCTATTGCAAATTTCTCTATCGGTGGCACTGGTGAGGTTAGAGATAGGACACAGTTTATACTAGGTGCAGATATTATTGATAATGAAGAACTAGAGTTTCCTATACTTGATGTTCCAGCACTCGACCCAACAACATTTACAATAAATGGCGTAAATGTTCAAGTTGCAGTCCCTGCTGGTGGATTTGCTGATGATACAGCACTCACTACTGCGGTAAATACTGCATTAGCCGGTGCGGGCTTAGCTACAGTTCAAGCTAGCATGATTGATGGCGCAATATCGTTTACTGATAACGGTAGAGAAGTTGAAGCAAGCTACAATCAAGCAGTCGTACCAAATAATAACTGGCTTGGATTATCTATAGTTACAGGTTCAAATGTTTATAGTGCAGGCGTTCAAGCACCTACAACTGATTTATCAGAAGCTACACAAGCACAACGCACAATAACATTTAAGTATAACGATGCGCTTGGCGAACAAGACTTAAACATTATATTAAGTAATAGACAGTATGAAGATATTGATGACATGATAGATGAAATCAATACACAGCTAGAAGACGTATTTGCACCAGCTGTTCAAGAACTAAGGGCTGTTGCATCAGAAAATGGCGCAATAACTTTTGTAAATGATAGTGGCACAATTGATGGCTTAGTTGTTGAAGGCGACTACGAAGGCACTCTTGGCTTCCCAGCTGCTGGCGATGATGTTATCGTGAAAGTAACTAGCGCTGATGGTAACTCTATACAAGAGCTAAAGCTTGATACAGCTAACAAAACAAGTGACATTGCTGATGGTGTTAAACTTGGCTTTAATGCTGGTAGCTTATTTGCAACAGATTCGTTCTCTACTGCGGTTGGCTCTGGTATTGATAGAGAAATAAGCGTACTAGACGCTGCAGAAAAGCAAATATTGCTTGCTACAACTACTGTTGGTAACAGAGGTTCTAGAGCAGAAAGCGTTATGGCATTCCAAGAAACATTAATAGTAAACGAAGAGCAAAATAAGGCTGGATATCTAGGCTCGTCAGAGGCAGACCAAGCACAAGCAGTAACTGATTGGAACTTATCTATAACAGCTTATGAGTCGGCTTTATCGGTAACTGGTAGAATAATGTCTATATCATTATTAGATTTTTTAACATAATTAGTGCAAAATTATTTAGTATGTGCTATGAATTTATTTAGTGTTTAAATAAACATTGTTATGAGGGTAGAATGAGTTCTCTTTTAAAAATTAAATCAAGCAAGCTTGGTGATATTGAGTATGATGAAAAAGATGTAATAACATTAAGTTCGCCATTATTAGGTTTTAACCACCTTAACGACTTTTTGCTTATATCAAATAATGAGTCGTATCCATTTTTATGGTTTCAATCAGTAGAAGAACCAGATGTTTGTTTCATATTAGTTGAAGGGCTTACATTCTTTAAGGATTATGCGCCAGTTATACCAAAGCGTGATTTAAAAGTGCTATCAATAGAAAATGTTGAAAGCATGAACTTATTTTGCATTGTGGTAGTAACATCAGAGCTTAAAAACTCTACAGCTAATTTGCGTGCGCCACTTGTTATTAACTTTGAAAATAAACTTGCAAAGCAAGTGATACTTGAAGACGATAACTACCAAATAAAAACCCCGTTGTTCGGTTAGGGGGTTAGATGTTAGTCTTATCAAGAAAAAACGGCGAAAGCATAATGATTGGCGAAGATATTGAAGTTCGTATAGTTGAAGCTAGCGGACGATATGTCAAACTTGGTATTGAAGCACCACGTGGTGTTGCAGTACACCGTAAAGAAGTGTTTGAAGCCATAAAAAACGAAAACTTACAAGCAGTACCTCAAGACAATATTGTATCTTTAGTGGAGTATTTAAACAAACTAAAAAAATAAACTTGAAAGTAGTTACTAAATGAAAGAAACTGAAACTGTTGATGCCATAAAAAAGATAGTTGTAACCCGTGATGCAATAAACGAGCTACAATCTATCGAGTTTGATGGCGTCATTAACGTAGTTGACGATGAAGCATCGCTTGAATATGCCTTTAGCAAAATAGAGCAAGCTAAACAAGTCGGCTTCGATACTGAATCCCGCCCTGCCTTTTTAAAAGGTCAAAAATTTCCTGTATCTATTGTGCAAATATCGTTAATGGACGAAGCATTCATATTTAGGTTAAGCAAAACTAAAATGCATGATAAACTTATTGCATTGTTTGCTAGTGAAGATATTGAAAAAGTGGGCATCGGCGTTAGAGATGATATACAAAAACTTCAAGAAATGCACTCTTTTAAACCTGCAAATTTTACAGATTTATCTGATATAGCAAAAAAACAAAATATCATGCAGACAGGTGCAAGGGCTTTAACTGCATTATTTTTAGGCAGACGCCTTGTTAAAAGCGCTCAAAAAACTAACTGGGCAAAAAGCATACTTACTTCAAAACAACTATGCTATGCTGCTACTGATGCGTGGATTTGTTTGAAAATATTGCCAGAACTTATCACAAACAGTTATAAAATCCCGCTTACATACCACGAGGAGAAAGAGGCTTGACTAAACGAATACTCTTATTTGTGTCGTCGTATTTTGGCTACTCTACATTATTAAACCTAAAAAAAATGTCTATATTCCCTACTGTTGTTGTGCTGTCTGATAACGTATCACGCAGACGCTCTTTTGACGATATTTTATCGCTATCTGAAGATTTTGAAATATTAGAGATTGATGCAGGCCATTATAATAATGCAAAGCACACACTACCAGCATGTGACTGTATGGTTACTATTGACTGGATGAAAGATTTTTTTCACTCTGCTGATATTAGTTGCCCAGTATATCATGCGCATCCGTCATTATTACCAAAGTATCGTGGATATGGTGCTGTTAGCGAACAATTTATGAAAGGTGTTGTAGTATCTGGCGTTTCTATTTATGAAGAAAATGGCAAAGTTGACGCTGGTGACATAATTTATCAAGAAAATATTAAAATCTTGCACGAGGATATACCTTCTATCTTTTTAGATAATTGTGCAAAGCATGTTGCTACATTCATATCAAATATCGAAAATAATATCCCTTTTGAACGCACTAAACAAGATGAAAGCAAAGCATTTTATTTAACTCGTAACCGCTCTGCTAATAGGATAATCGACTTTAATATGACGGCATACTCTGTTTATAATTTTGTCAGGGCGTATATGTATCCATATTCTGGTGCATACTTTTACCACGAGGGCGAAAGAGTTATAGCAAATAGTGTAGCTATTGAAAGCTGGCAAGGTGACTATGGCAAACCGGGCGAAGTTATTAAAATAGATGATTATGGTGTTGAAATAGCTTGTGGTGACGGCACAATCATCTTAGATAAATTTTCAAAAGATATTGAATTTCTAATCGGAGATATTATATTTACATAATATAGTAAACTATTTTAATTCTAAAATATCTATTTAGTATATGTTTTTTTTGTTGTGTTAAATATAGAACATGTGTTATAGTGATAATGATTACTATTATTGAGGTTTTATGAAAAAGTTTTATTTATTATTTATATTATTTATTTTTGTTACCGGTTGTAATTTACAATTTGGTGCTGAGCTAAATCAACGCTCATCAATACCTTCTGCAAACTATGGTATAACTATTGATATGCAAGGTATATACAACATCACACCTGAAGGTACAGTTATTGCACCATATATAGAGTCTGGATTATCTGCTGTATATTCTTACATTCCAACTTATCTTGATGAAACAAATAGTATGCCTGCAATTACAAGCGTAGTACGTGGGCAAAACACTCCAACAACATCAACGGCAAATATTGACTTAAATAGCAGCATAAACGAGATTATATCAAGTCGCATATCTGCCGATAACCACCGCCATGATGCTTTTAGAGAGATTGAATACGAACTATTAAACAATATGTTGCATGATACCCAGTCTGGTGTTTTTGCTAGAAATGATCCACAAGTATCTTATAGGACTTTCACTGATGGCGACATATGGAATAACATTTATATAGTTGTTGAAGAGCCACAAAGGCTTATTAATGCCCAAGTAGTTCATGAGTCTGCAAATGCCTACTATTTAAAGGAAATGGGACCTACGCACTTACTTACAGACCAAGAAGTTGAGGATTATGCTAATGAGTTTGAAAGTCATTACAATGCATTAATTACCACCTTTGCAGAGCCTAGGGACATTGATAATAATGGCAAAATTATTATTTTATTTGCTGATTTTTCAGAC